>JAJYVM010000481.1 GCA_021792015.1 Bacillota bacterium
CCGGCTTCGCGCTCCTGGCGGCCATCCTCGCCGTGGCGGCGGTCCGGTGGCACCGCCGGCAGCGCCTTGGCTGGTCCCTGGCGCTGCTGGTCGTCGCCGTGAATCTCGCCGCTGACGTGGGGGCGCCGGTCGCCGTGCGTCAGGCGGCGAACCCGCTGGCGGCACGCATCGACGGGCTCGTGCTGGCCTGGCTGCTGGCACCCGCGACGCGGTCGCGGTTCCCGGAGGGCGGCCGAGCCCGCCTCGGCGAGGGGGACGGCTGAGCTTGGGGCTCAGGGAGCGCAAGAAGGCGGCGACGCACGCCGCCATTCAGGCGGAGGCCATGCGACTCTTCACCGACCATGGGTTCGAAGCGACCACGGTGGAGATGGTCGCGGCCGCGGCCAACGTGTCGCCGGTCACCTGCTACCGGTACTTCCCCACCAAGGAGAGCCTGGTGCTCAGCGATGACTACGACAGCCTCATCGTGGCGGGTATCCAGGCGCAGCCCCAAGCGCTCGGCCTGGCGGACCGCGTGGAGGCCGGCGTCGTGGCGGCGCTGTCCCGACTCGGAGGGCGGGGGCTGGCAATGGTGCGGGTCCGCCTCCGGCTCGTCGAGCGCACGCCGCAGCTGCGCGCCAGACTCTGGGACCAGCAGGCGCGCACGGCTGCGCTGCTGGCTGCGGCCCTTGGGCCGGCTGACCTCGGCACGGCGGCTGTGGCGGCCGCATGCCTCAGCGTCATGACCGTGGCCATGACCGAGTGGGCGGCACGGCCCGAGGGCGAAGATCCCACCCGGGTGCTTCGCGCGGCCTTTGACGGGCTCCGGGGCGCATGGAGCTCCACCCGGCCAGCCGGCTCATGACCGCCGCATGGCGCGGTCCGTCCCGCCGCACCGAAGGCCGGCACCATAGCCCGGGGCGTCCCCGGCGACGTGGCATGCGGCCGCCCGGGCCGTGGGCGGGGCGCCTGCCGCGGGCCGTGTTGCCCCGGCTGCGCAGGCTCAGCGCGTGCCGATGAGCGCGACCAGCTCCTCCTCACCCACCCGCGCCACCGTCGTGCCGACGCTCCGGAAGCCGGCCGCCCGCATCCGGTCGGCCATCGCCTCGACCTGCGCCGGAGTCCAGCCGAGGCGCGCGGCCATCGGGGCGTCGGGGTCCGCCCGGTGTGCCCGCGTCGCCAGCACGAGGGTGCCGCCGTCGGCCAGCACCCTGCGGACCTCCGTCAGCGCCGGCTCCGGCGCCGGCCAGAACTGTGCGACGTGGACGGCCAGGGCCTTCGCGAAGGAGCCGTCGGCAAACGGCAGGCGCTCGGCGGCCGCGACGTGCACCTGCGCCCGGCCGCGGCTGGCCAGATCCGCGATCCGGGCGCGGGCCAGATCTACCATGGCCGGGGAGAGGTCGATGCCGACGACCACGCCGCCTTCGGCACGCTCCGCCAGCAGCTCGATCCCCATGCCTGGGCCGGAGCCGACCTCGAGGACGCGGTCGCCGGGCGCGACACCCAGCAGACCCACGGCCCAGTGGTTGCTGGCGGCGTTGTTCTGCGCCATTGCGGCCGCCACCGCGCCGGCCTGCTCCGGCGTGAGCCGCGCGAACATCCCCGCCGCATCCGCGGGATTTGTGGGCGGCCGCAGGCCGCCCGGCACCTCATCCATGGTCCATGCCCCCTGCAGAAAGTACCGGATGGTCCGCGACGCGCACGCGTCGCGGCACTACGCCCGCTTGCGCGCCTCTTCGAGCGCGCGCAGCTCGAAGCGCTTGATCTTGCCGCTCACCGTCTTCGGCAGCTCGGCGACGAACTCCACCTCGCGCGGGTACTTGTACGGGGCCGTGACCTGCTGGACGTGGGCCTGCAGGGCGGATGCCAGCTCCGGGGAGGACGACACGCCGGGCTTGCACACCACGAACGCCTTGACGACGCTGCCGCGGATGGGGTCGGGCGAGGCGACCACGGCGGCTTCAGCGACGGCGGGGTGGGTCATGAGGGCGCTCTCCACCTCGAAGGGGCCGATGCGGTAGGCGGCGGACAGGATCACGTCGTCGGCGCGGCCCACGAACCAGAAGTAGCCGTCCGCGTCGCGGATGCCGCGGTCGCCTGTGATATAGAACTCGCCGACCATGCGCTCGGCGGTGCCCTCGGGGTCGCCGTAGTATCCCTGGAACACGCCCGGCGGGGTCGATGGCTTGACGCGGACGGCGATGTCGCCCTCCTGGCCGCGGGGCAGCTCGGCGCCGGACTCATCGACGACCGCCACCTCGAAGGCGGGGCAGGGTTGCCCCATGGAGCCAGGACGCAACGGCAGGTCGGGGAAGTTCGCGACGAGGCAGACGGTCTCGGTCTGTCCGTAGCCGTCGCGGATCGTGAGGCCTGTGGCGCGGCGCCAGGTCTCGATGACCTCAGGGTTGAGCGGCTCGCCGGCCGACACGCAGGAGCGGAGGCGCGGGAAGCGGTGGCGGGCGAGGTCCTCGAGAACCAGCATCCGGTAGATGGTCGGCGGGGCGCAGAGCGAGGTGGGGCCAAGGTCCTGAAGCATCTGGAGCGTGCGCCGCGGGTCGAAGCGGCCGGGGGTGGCGTCCACCAGCAGCGCGGCACCCTCCAGCCACGGCGCGATCAGGCTGGACCAGGCGGCCTTGGCCCAGCCGGTGTCCGAGATGTTCCAGTGCAGGTCGTCGGGGCCGAGGTCCAGCCAGAAGCGGGCCGTGACGGCGTGGCCCAGCGGGTAGGCGTGGTTGTGCAGGACCATCTTCGGGTTGCCCGTGGTGCCGGAGGTGAAGTAGAGCAGGGCGGGGTCCGCGGCGCGGGTGGGGGCGAGGGCGGCGGTGGGGCTGCCGTCCGCCAGCAGGTCCTCATAGGGGGTCCAGCGCAAGCCGGGCGGCGGGGTGTCGGCGTCGGCGGCGTCGCCGGCGCCGACCAGGATCTTCAGGCGAAGGCCGGCGTAGCCACCGGCGGCCAGGGCCGCGTCGATCTCGGCGGCGCTTGGCGGATCGGCCAGGGCCGCGGCGGCCGAG
>JAJYVM010000025.1 GCA_021792015.1 Bacillota bacterium
GCAGGCTTCCGCACGGTGCCGCCCCCGGTGTCAGTGCCGCCTGCAGCCGCCCGCGTCCCGGCGGGCGTGCGCGTACCGGTGGCACCTGTCGTACCGGCGCGGCTCCGCGGCCCAGGCTTGGGCACGGCGCCGCCTGCCGCCCGGCTCCCCGCGGCCCCGCGACCATTGCCGGCGGCCCCGCCGGCGCTGCGCCCCGCCGTCCTGCCGCCCGCGGCGCCACCGCCGCTGGGCCGCTGCGCGGTTGCCCCTGTACCCCGGCGCGGGGCGCTCCCGGCCACGCCGTTGGCCGACGGCCGCGTGGCAGCGCGTCCCGGCGTGCCTCTGGCGGCCCCGTCCCGGCCGGCCGTGGCTGCCCCGCTCCCCGACCGCCGCCCGTTCGACCCGCCAGAGGTCCGCTCGGCACGCCCGCCCTTGGCCGCTCCAGTCCCAGACCGCCGGGCGCTCGCGCCGCCAGCCTTCCGCGCGGCCCCACCCGCGGCCCTGCCCCGCCCAACAGCGCCTGACCTGCGCCCCGTTCCTGCCGCCGTTGCCCCGGCCCCGGCGGTCCCACGCGCGCCGGCGCTCTCGCCAGACGGTGCCCTCCGCCCGCCCATGGCCGTCGCAGCCCCGCCACCGCCGCCCACCGCAGCCGCGGCTGGGACCGGGACCGCGTTGTCGCCCCTGGCGCCGCCGGCGCCCTCGGCGACGACCACGGACTCGCCGTCGATGCCCTCGCGATGGTCGCACTCAGGGTTGAGGCACTGCGCCCACCGCGTCCCCTCGCGCCCGCGCCGCTCCACCATCAGCTGGCCGCAGACGGGGCAGAGGCCGACGGGCCGTTGCCACGCCACGAAGTCGCACTCGGGATACCGCGCGCAGCCATAAAAGGTCCGCCCGCGCCGGCTTCGCCGCACGACGAGATCGCCCCCGCAGCGGGGGCACTGCACGCCCGTCTTCTGCAGCATCGGCCGCGTGTGCTTGCACTCCGGGTAGCCCGTGCAGGCCAGAAATGGCCCAAACCGCCCGTGGCGCACGGCCATGGGCCGCCCGCACACCTCGCACACCTCGTCGGTGACGACATCCTCCGCCAGCTCGACCTTGCCGATCTCCTCCTCGGCGCGCGACAGCATGCCGGCGAAGGGCTCGTAGAACTCGCCCAGCACACGCTGCCAGTCGCGCTCGCCGGCCTCGACCGAGTCGAGCTCGCTCTCCATCTCCGCCGTGAACGCCACGTCGACGACGCTCGGGAAGTACTGCTTCAGCAGGTCCGTCACGACGACGCCAAGCTCGGTTGGCATCAGCCGCCGGTCCTCCTTGCCGACATACCCCCGCTGCTGGATGGTCTCGATGATGGGCGCGTAGGTGCTCGGCCGCCCGATCCCCTTCTCCTCCAGCGCCCTCACCAGCATGGCCTCGGTGTATCGCGGCGGCGGCTCGGTGAAGTGCTGCTGCGGCTCCAGCCCCAGCAGGCGCACGGCCTGCCCGGGCACCAGCTCCGGCAGCACGTGCTCCTCCTCCTCCTCCGCCTCCGCGGCCTCGGCCGTGCCCGCCGCCGGCCGCTCGTCGCGGCCTTCCACGTACACGGTCATGAACCCGGCGAACTTGATGGTCGAGCCGGTGGCCCGGAAAACGTGCGCATCCTGCGGCACCGTCGTGAGGTCCGCATCGGCCCCACCCGCCGCCTTCGCCCCGCCCGTCGCCCTCACCGCGCCCGTCGCGCCGGCCCCACCCGCCACCACGTCCGCCGCCACGGTGTCGTACACCGCCGGCGCCATCTGGCTCGCCAGGAAGCGCTCCCAGATGAGCCGGTACAGCCGCGCCTGATCGCGCGAGAGCGCGCTGCCCAGCGACTCGGGCGTGCGCAGCACCGACGTCGGCCGGATCGCCTCGTGCGCGTCCTGCGCCCCCGCCCGCGCCGTGCCCTGCCGCGGGAACGCGAACGACTCGCCCCACCGCGACTTCACGTACTCGGCCGCCTCGGCCTGCGCCTGATCCGCCACGCGCACCGAGTCGGTGCGGATGTACGTCACAAGACCCACGTGCTGCCCGCCGACCGCCAAGCCCTCGTACAGCTGCTGCGCCACGCGCATCGTGCGCGCCACCCCGAAGCCGAGCTTGCGCGAGGCCTCCTGCTGCAGCGAGGCCGTCGTGAAGGGCGGGGCCGGGTTGCGCCGCCGCTCGCGGCGGCTCACCCGCGCCACGCGCAGCACCTTGCCCCCGCGCTCCACCTCGGCCATGATCCCGTCGACCTGCGCCTTGGACTTCAGTTCGACGCGCTGCCCGCCGACGCCGTGATAGCGCGCGGGGAACGCCGCCACCCGGTCGCCGTCCGCCGCCAGGCGCGCCGTCAACGACCAGTATTCCTCCGGCTGAAACGCCTGCCGCTCCTGCTCGCGGTCCACGATGAGCCGTACCGCGACCGACTGCACGCGCCCGGCCGACAGGCCGCCGCGCACCTTCTTCCAGAGCAGCGGGCTGAGCTTGTAACCGACGAGCCGGTCGAGCACCCGCCGCGCCTGCTGCGCCAGCACCAACTGGTGGTCGATGGGCCGCGGCGCCGCCAGCGCCCGCTGCACGGCCTCCTTGGTGATCTCGTGGAAAGTGATGCGCACCGGCTCAGAGTCCTGCAGGCCCAGCGCCTGGCACAGGTGCCAGGAGATCGCCTCGCCCTCGCGGTCCGGGTCGGTCGCAAGCAGCACCCGGTCGGCCTTCTTCACCCGCTCGCGCAGCTCGGCCAGCACCGGCCCCTTGCCGCGGATGGTGATGTAGCGGGGCTGGAAGCCGTGCTCCGGCTCGACGCCGAGCTGGCTGCGCGGCAGGTCGCGGACATGCCCCATGGACGCGGCGACGGTGTACCGCCGCCCGAGAAACTTCTCAATCGTCTTGGCCTTGGCGGGCGACTCGACGATCAGCAGACCTCTGCTCAGAACGATCCCTGCCTCACTGCGCGCCAGTATATCATCGGTGCGCGCGCGACCCGCGCGCGCCCTGTCACCGTATCGTCTTCCGTGTGGGCCATTTCCGATGCCTCAACCGGCCCGCCGTCCCGCCGTCCCGCTCGTTCGGGCCGGCCGGCCCCCGGGTGGCTCCGCGCGGCCACTGCGGGCGAGTACCACCTGCTCGGCGCGCACGCCACCGTGAACGGGTGCAAGGTCCCGTTCGACTTCACCAATCACGTGACCCCCGTGAACGGGCCGGGCCACTTGTCCATGGCGGGCATGCTGGGCTGGGCCCAGGGCGGTCCGGCCGGCTCCCTGAACCCGTCGCCCCGTCGGCTGTGGACGCGCCCGCATGGTGTCGCGAGGTCCATCCGCCTGCCCGACGGACACCCGGCGACCTTCCACCTGAATTGGGGCATTCGGTGGCGGCAGGGTGCCTGAACCTACTCCGTCGTGAGCGAGAGCTTCGCCCTGACCGGCACGAAGCTGCTCATGCCGCTCGTGAAGGCGATCCTGGCCGCGGTCGGCCCGGCGGGCAATCCCATCGGCCGGGGCACCACAGGTCAGCTCTTTCATGGCCTGGCCGCCGACAACGCCGCCATGGAGCTGATCTGGAGCCAGGGCGGCGACCAATACGCGATCTACGGCTACCAGGCTCCGGCCATCCGCCTGGTGCAAAGCCTGGTCCGGGTCCGCTGAGCCCCGCTTTGGCGACGCCGACCGCGGCGGCCGGCTGCGCCTGCGCCAACCTGCCGCGCCCGCCTTCCCCTCTCCGCGCGCCTGCCCGCAGCGTCCATGGCGACAAGCAAAAACCACCGGATGGGCGGCACCATCGCCCATCCGGTAGCTCAGTACGACCTATGAACAGGGCTGCCGTTGGCCCGCACCTGGCGGCGGACCCCTCAGCTCCGTCAGATGGTGCAGCCGGCCTGCACGGCCCGGCTCCGGCAGAGCAGCGCGATCACGCACTGCCCGCAGTCGTGCGCCAGCCCCCGCAGGTCGAAATAGTGGAAGCGGCGCCGCGGCGCCTCAGGCTCGGGCTCATGGGCCACCGCGTCGACGCGCGGCCACACGAGGCCGCCGCTCCGCAGCGAAATCTCGCGCTTGCGCTCGATCAGGCGGGCCCAGGCGGCGTGGTTGCCGGAACCCGTCGTGCCGCCGCCCTCCACGTCGTCGTCGAACAGGCCGATGCTCTTGCTGTGCGCCTCGATCTGCGCGATCAACTCGCCGATGAAGGCGTGGCCGTCAAGCCCCAGCGCCTCCGTATCGTCGTGCAGCCGCTCGTTGATGGCCTCCATCGTGCACAGGAGCTCCGACTGCATGTCGCGCAGCCCCTGGCGCCGCTCGGGCGGCAGGCTCGGCATCGCCTGCTTCAGATAGGTGTGCGCGAAGGCCTGGTGGCGGGACTCGTCCACCAGGATGCGCGCCGACATCTTGCCAAAGAGCGCCGCCGGTTGAACCTTGGCGAAGCCGAAGTAGAACTGGCGCGCGAAGAGGTCGGAGATCAGGATCCCCCACAGCCAGTCGATGCGGTCGCCCTGGCGCAGCCGGTGGTGGTAGCGGAGCATCTCCGGAACCTCGCGGATGGAGACGGGGTTGTGGTGCAGCCGTTGGTACAACTGCGTGAGGGCCTCGAAGTGGCGCGCCTCGTCCATGAGGAAGGTCGCCAGGTAGAGCTGGGCCGAGGTCTGGCCGGCGGCCGCCAGCTGCGGCAGCGCGGCCGATGCGCCCAGCATCGCCGTCTGCTCCCCGAGATACACCGGGGTGAGCACGCGGGTCAGGGCGACGGCCTGGCGCGGTTCGAGGCCGAGCGGCGCCTCCCAGTCCACGTCGTCCGACGACCACTGACTTCCAACCGCCTTGTGGAACAGTCGGACGAAGAGGTCTTCTCGGTCCACCTTCGGCATGATCTGAATCAAACCTTCGCCCTCCTCTCCCGCGACCGTCGCACCGCTCCGGGGCCGCCATTGCCCGAAAGGGCTGATTCCGCCCGGTCCAGGCGCAATCCTCCTCGCTCGAGATGGGCCTCGTAAAAGTTGCGGCTGCCGGTCGTGGCCATGGCCGCGCCGGCCGAGATCTCCAGGCAGAGCGCCGTGGCGGCGATGATCTGCGCAAAGCGATAGACGTGCCCGGTTCCTTCGCAGCCCAGCAGGCGCAGGTATGCCTGCGCGTGCGGCAGGTGCGTGCCGCCGCCGATGGTCCCGACCTCCAGCCCCGGCAGGCGCAGGCTGAAGTGCAGCGCCGGCAGCCCGTCCACATCGACGGCCTGCACCGTCCCGTGCGCCATGCTGCTCGTGCCGATCATGCCGAGATCCTGGCCGGTGGCCGCGAACACGGCGGCGATCGCGGAGGCCGGCGTGAACGCGAACGACTGCATGCCGCTCGCATGGCTGCCGTGCAGCCCCACCGCCTGCAGGTCCGTGAGGTCGTGCGCCTGCACGCGAAGCACACGGCGCAGCGTTGGGCCGTCGATCACGGTCTCGGCCAGCACCGTCTTGCCGTGGCCCTCGTGAAAATATTGAAAACTTGCCTTCTTGTCGCCGCCCATGTTCGCTTCGAGCACGAAGCGCTCGGGCTGGATCCCCATCTCCGCCGTGAAGCGCTCGCCCACAAAGCCGTGGGCCAGGGCGAAGGCGTTGCGGGTGATCATGTTCGGCCCGCAGGCGTCCCCGGTGGTGAACCGCAGCAGGACGTGGCACATCGCGCCGACCACGAAGGTGTCGACCCGCCGCAGACGCGCGTGGCGGCTGATGGGCGAGACGGACCCGGCCGGCCGCCCAAAGCCGTTGCCCGGTTGGTCGAGCCACGCCTGCATCTCGGCCTCGCGGCCGCGCAGCCATTTTGCGAGCGACAGCGCCTGTGCGCTGTCGCCGAATACAAAGCAGCAGTCCCGTGTGATCCCGTCGGCGAGCACATAGGTCCGGAGCCCCCGGGGTCTGGCGGCGTTGGCGCCGCGCAGCACGGACATGGAGAGACTGCCCTCGGTGTGGGCCATCGGGACGTAGACCTGGTCGGCCATCCGCCCGGTCTCGCGCAGCTCCCCGCCCGCATCCACCGCGTAGCTGCCCATCTCGACGGGCATCGGCCCGACGACGGCCACCGGCAGCGCCACGTACCCGACCGTGCATTCCTGCATGGCAAGAAAGGGCGCCGGCTCGACCGGCCAATCGAAGATGAAGTCATCGGCGGCGGACCAGCCGGGCAGGCTACGCAGGGCGTCCTGCCGCGCCTGCACGTCGGCCGGGCTGTTCTTGTGCGGCCAGTTGCGTCCCCCCGCCACGCGTTCACCTCCGCCGGTCGGATCATCACCTGATTCTAGCCGAAGGTCGCCCCATTGCCAACGTAAACCACGGGACGCGAGGATTTCACATCCAGCGCATGACGGCGGCCGCCCAGGTGAGGCCGCCGCCGAAAGCGACCGTGAGCAGGCGCTGGCCCGGCAGCAGGCGCCCGCAGGCCCGCGCTTCGTACAGCCCAACCGGGATGCAGGCCGCGGAGATGTTGCCGTACCGCTCAATATTGACCCAGGTCCGCTCCTCGGGCAGGCCAAGCCGCTCGGCGGCCGCCTCGATGATGCGAAGGTTCGCCTGGTGCGGCACGAAGAGGTCGATGTCGCCGACCCCGAGGCCGGCCAGCTCGAGGGCGCGGTCGGCCGCCTCGGGCACCTGCCGCACGGCCCACTTGAAGACCTCGCGCCCGTTCATGTGAAACGCGTTGAGCCCCGCCGCCACGGTCTCCGCGGTGGCCCGCATCCGGCTGCCGCCCGCCGGCATGATGATGTGCTCATACCCGTCGCCGTCGGATCCGGCCAGGATCGACAGGATGCCGGCGCCCTCTGCCACGGGCCCGAGGACGGCCGCCCCGGCCCCGTCGCCGACCAGCACCGCCGTGGAGCGATCCTGCCAGTTGATGATGCGGCTCAGGACCTCCGCCCCGATCACCAGACCGTAGCGGCAGGAGCCGGAGCGGATCAGCCCCTGCAGCAGGGCCACGCCATAGAGCCATCCCGAGCAGCAGGCCATGAGGTCGAAGGCCGCCGCGCGCCCGGCGCCGATGGTCGCCTGGACGCGGGAGGCCGTCGCGGGAAAGGGGTTGTCCGGCGAGGTCGTCGCGCAGATGATCCAGTCCAGCTGCTCCGGCGCGATCCGCGCGTCGGCCAGCGCCTGCCGGGCGGCCGCCACAGCCAGGTCCGAGGTGGCAACCTCGGGGGCGGCGTAGCGGCGCTCGCGGATGCCGGTGCGCGTCCGGATCCACTCGTCGCTGGTGTCCAGGCGCTGCGCCAGCTCGTCGTTGCTGACGGCCCGCTCCGGCAGGACCGCCCCCAGCCCGAGGATCCCCACGCCGCCCGCGCGGCTGCTGAATTCCACCCCCGACAACTCCCCTCAGAGGGATCCCGCGAGGCGCGCACCTTCCTCGATGGCGCGCCGCGCGTCCAGCTCAAGCGGCGTGCGGGCGCCGCCGATCACGTGGCCCGTGTACGGGACGACGGCCTCCTGGCCGCACGCCAGCACCACGGTGTCCGCCGCGATCAGCTCGCCGTCGAGCAGCCGCACGCCCGTCGGCTCGATCGCCGCGTATCCGACCCCGCCGCGCATGGCCACCCCGCGCCGGGCAAGGGCCGCGAGCAAAGCCCAGCGCGTCGTGCGCCCAAGGCGCTCGCCGAGGCGGCCGCCGCGCCGCAGCAGGGTGACCTGGCGGCGGGGCGCCACCGCGCCGTCGCCGTATTCCGACCAGAAGCGCTCCACGGTCGGCGGCTCGCCGTCCTCGACCAGGAAGTGCGCCACGTCGCATCCCACCCCGCCGGCACCGATGATGGCCACCCGCTCCCCCGCCACCACGCGCCCGCTCAGGATATCGGCGTACGTGGCCACATGCGGGAGATCGACGCCGGGGAGGTCCGGGATGCGGGGCCGGACGCCCGTCGCGACGACGACCGTGGCGTGCGCGGCGAGGTCCCCGGCCGAAGGTTCGACGCCAAGCTCCACCCCCACGCCCAGCCGGTCCAGCTCGTGGCGGTAGTAGCGGAGGGTCTCGCTGAACTCCTGCTTCCCCGGCACCGCCATCGCGTAGCGCAGCTGCCCCCCGATGTCGGCCTCGCGCTCGAAGAGCGTCACCCTGTGGCCCCGCTCCCCCAGCACCCGCGCGGCCTCGAGGCCGGCGGGGCCAGCGCCGACGACGGCCACACGCCGCGCCCTCGCCGCCCTCGGCCACGCGAACTCCGCCTCGCGCCCGGCGGCCGGATTGACCAGGCAGGTCACGGGCGCGGGCGGCTTGCCGAGGATCCGGTCAAGGCAGGCCTGGTTGCACGCGACGCACGTGTTGATGGCCTCGGGCGCGCCACGCAGCGCCTTGCGCGCGAACGCAGGGTCGGCCAGAAACGGCCGCGCCAGCGCGACAAAGTCGGCCTGCCCAGCCGCGAGGACCGCCTCCGCCACCTCAGGCGTATTGATCCGGTTGCTGCAGATGACAGGAACCTGGGCGGCGACGGCCCGCCGTATCCGGCCCGCGATCGGGGCGAAGGTGCCGCGCGGCACCAGCATCCCCACGGTCGGCACCCGGGACTCGTGCCAGCCGATGCCCACATTGAGCGCATCGGCCCCCGCCGCCACCAGGGCCCGGGCCAGCTCGTCCGTCTCCTCCGGGGTCGAGCTGCCGGGCATGAGGTCGTCCCCTGACAGCCTATAGATGATGGGGATGCCGACGGCGGACCGCAGGGCCCGGGTGACGGCCACGGGCAGCCGGCCGCGCTCGCCCCAGGCGTCGTCCCGCCGGTTGGTGAGGGGGGAGAAGAACTGGTTGAGCAGATACCCCTCGCTGCCCATGACCTCCACGGCGTCGAAGTCCAGCTCGGCCGCCCAGCGGCCGGCCTGGGCGAAGGCGTCCACGACGCCCTCGACCTCGTCCGCGCGGAGGGCGCGCGGGGGATCCGGGAAGATGGGCGAGGGGACCTCGGACGCCGACACCGGCTGATACCCCGTTTCGGCCCGCCGGGTGTACCGTCCCGCATGGAAGAGCTGCATGGCGATCTTCCCGCCGCCGGCATGGACGGCCTCGACGACCTCGTGCAGCACCGCACGCTGATCGGGCTCGGTGATGACGAAGTAGTGATCGCCGCCGCCCTCAGGCGAGACGGCGACGCCGCCCGTGATGATCATGGCGGCTCCGCCACGGACCCGCTCCTCATAGAACCGGCTGAGATCGGCAGCGCGGGCGCGTGCCCCCTCGCTGCCCAGGTGCATGCTCCCCATCAGGACGCGGCTGCTCAGGCGCAGGCCGCCAATGTTGGCTGGCGCGCCCAGATTGGGGAACGATGACCCTCGCATGGCACGGGAGCGTTCGCGCAGGCGCCCGTGGGCTCCTTCCCCGCCCTTCGGCGCGCGGACCTTTGCCGCCACCGGGGAAAGCCCGCCTGGAGGGATCGCCGCACGTCCGCCGAAGGGAAGCCCCAGATACTAAAGAACTAATGAAGATCAAGAGGGCTTCTTGACGCTCCCGTCAAGGTTAGCGATAATGCCCCGCGTGATCCTCCTTCGCTGGAGGTGAGCCCTTGCAGCACATGATCGTGTCGCGGCCGCCGGGCGAGCTGCGCGGGCGGGTCGTGCTGCCCGCCTCCAAGTACCACGCCCATCGCGCCCTGATTCTGGCGTCGCTGGCCGAGGGGACCTCGATCATCCAGGGACGGACGGCGGCCGAGCACGTGCGCTCCACGCTGGACGTCCTGCGGCGGATGGGCACGGCCATCCGGAGCACCCGCGACGGGTACGAGGTCACCGGCGGCCCCTACCGGCCGACCACCGACGAGGTGTCCGCCGGCAGCAGCGGCAGCACCCTCCAATTCCTCCTCGGCGTGCTCTGCCGCTCCGTGGGCGGGCCCGTGGTCTTTAGCGGCCAGCCCGCCCTGCGCCGCCGCCCGATCGGCCCCCTGCTGCGCGGGCTTGGCGAGCTGGGCGTGCGCCTGGAGGCCGAGGGCGACCGCCTGCCCGTCCGCGTCTACCCGGGACGGCCCACGGGTGGCCGGGTCGCCATCGCCGGCACCCTCTCGCAGTGGATCTCCGGGCTGATGCTGCTCGGGCCCCTCTGCAGCCGCGACATCGAGATCGACGTCCAGCCGCCCGTCAACGAGCGGCCGTACCTCGATCTCACGGTGCGGATGATGGCGTGCTTCGGCGTGCGCGTGGACTCCACGGAGACGTACACTCGCATGGCGGTCGCCGCCGGCCAGCGCTACCTGCCCGCCGATGTCGTCCTGCCGCCCGACATGTCCTCGGCCGCCTTCCTGCTGGGCGCGGCGGCCTGCCTGCCGGGCAGCGTGACGTTTGCCAACATCGACGCCCGCCCGGACCATCCCGAGGGGGAGATCCTGCGCATCCTGCGGGACATGGGCGCGGCGATGTCGTTCGCGCCGGACAAGCGCGAGCTGCGCATCGGCAACCACGGCGTGCGCCTGCAGGCGATCCGCTACGACTGCACCGACACCCCGGACCTCATCCCGCTGCTGGCCGTGCTCTGCGCCATGGCCCGCGGGCGCAGCGTGCTCGACCACGTGGGCCACGCGCGCCTCAAGGAGTCGGACCGGGTCGGCGCCATGCTCCAGCTGCGCAAGATGGGGGCCCGCATCGAGCAGGAGGGCGACCGCCTGATCATCGACGGGGTCGAGCGCCTGCGCCCGGCCACCATCGACGCGATGGACGACCACCGGGTGCTGATGGCCTTCGCGGTCGCCGGGGCGTGCGCCGACGGCGGCACGACCGAGATCAGCGACGGCGCCGCATACCGGATCTCCTACCCAGAGTTCCTGGAGCACGCGGCGGCCCTGGGACTGCCGGCCGCGGTGCCGGACGGTCGCCGCTCCGCCCGGGCGGCCACCGCGCTGCCGACCTCCTGGCAGGAGCGCTACCGAAAGAGCGGACTGCAGCCGGGCCGGCTGATCACCGACTACCTGGCCGACAACGCGGCCTGGACCCCGGAGCGGCCGGCCGTGGTCGACACCAGCCGCGGCGCCACCCGGGTGCTGAGCTACGCTGACCTGCGGGATCTCGTTGACCGCCTGGCCACGGGACTCGCCGGCCTCGGCGTGCGCCCGGGCGAGATCGTGGCCTTCCAGCTGCCCAACTGGTGGGAGTTCGCCGTGTTGCAGCTGGCCCTGGTGCGGATCGGCGCCGTCTCCTGCCCGCTGATGCCGATCCTGCGCCAGCGCGAGCTGACCTTCATGCTGGGGCGCACGGGGGCCCGCGTGCTGGTCATCCCGGAGCGCTTCCGCGGGGTCGACTACCCCGCCATGATCGCCGGCATCCGGCCCCAGCTGCCCAAGCTGGAGCACGTGCTGGTGGTGGGGCAGGCCGGCCCCGACGACCCCGCCGCCTTCGGCGAGCTGCTCGGCTGCGCGCCGGACCAGGCCATCCTGGCGGCACGGCGCCCGAAGCCGGACGATCTGACGCAGCTGCTCTACACCTCGGGGACCTCCGGCGAGCCGAAGGGGGTCCTGCACACCCACAATTCGCTCCTCGCCTCGCTCGTCGCGCACGGGCGGCACTTCCGGCTGACCGACCGCGACAACGTGTGGGTTCCCTCCCCCTGCGGCCACCAGACGGGGTTCCTCTACGGGCTGTGGCTCTCCGTCTTCCTCGGCAGCACGGGCGTGTACCAGGACGTCTGGGACGCCGACCGCGCCGCTGAGCTCATCGACCGCCACGAGGCGCGCTTCGTCCAGGCCGCCACACCGTTTCTGTCCGACCTCACCGACGTCTGCGCCCGGCGTGGACGGCCGCCGCAGACCCTGCGCATCTTCGTGGCCGCCGGCGCCCCGATCCCGAGGGGCCTGGCCCACCGGGCCCGCCAGCAGCTGGGCCTGCACGTCGTCGGCGCCTGGGGCACCACCGAGAGCGGCCTCTGCACGGCCGGGTCGCTGGCCGAGCAGCCGGACCGCCTCTGGCAGACGGACGGCCGCGCCCTGGCCGGGACGGGCACGCGCATCGTCGACGAGCAGGGCAAGGATCTGCCGGCCGGCGCCGAGGGCCAGTTCCTGGTCTGGACCCCCGGCATGTTCGTGGGCTACTACGGACATCCCGACTGGTATACCGCCTCCTTCCAGGAGGACGGGTGGTTTCGCACGGGCGACCTCGGCCGCATGGACGCCGACGGCTACATCCGGATCACGGGCCGCATCAAGGACGTCATCATCCGCGGCGGCGAGAAGATCCCCGTCGTCGAGGTCGAGGAGCTGCTGCACGCGCACCCGGCCGTGGCCGAGGCGGCCGTCGTGGCGATGCCGGACCCGCGGCTGGGCGAGCGCGCCTGCGCGTTCGTGGTCCTGCGCGCCGGCCAGGGCCTGGACCTGCCGGGGCTGCAAGGCTACCTGAGCGAGGCCGGCATGGCCAAGCAATACTGGCCGGAGCGCCTGGAGCCGATCGCCGCCATGCCGCGCACCCCAAGCGGCAAGATCCAGAAGTTCCTCCTACGCGAGCGCCTGCTGCCCGCCGAAGGCGTGCGGGCAGGGAGCTGAGATCGGCCATGGATGGTACGCCGCTTGCCGCATACGAAGGTTCCACGACCGTCCAGCCGGCGGCCCTGCTGGCGGACGTCGCCGCGCTGGTCGCCGGTCCCCTCGAGGAGGCCGCCGCCCGCATCGAGCGGGAGGGCCGCGTACCCCGCGAGATCTGGGACCTGCTGAACCGCCGCGGCTACCTGCGCCTGGCGGCCCCGGCCGAGTACGGGGGCGCCGGCCTCCCCTTCCCCGCGTACGTCGAGTTCCTGGAGGCCTTCTCCCAGGCCCATGGCTCCCTGCGCATGATCGTGCACGTGATGAATGGGATCTGGCGGCCCATGGCGCGGCGCGCCAGCGCGGAGCAGGTCGAGCGCTTCGTCCGGCCGCAGGTGGAGGGCCGGCACACCGTCGCATTCACCCTGACGGAGCCGGGCAACGGCAGCGGCGCCGACATCCAGACCACGGCCCGGCGGATCGGCGACCGCTACCTCCTGAACGGCGAGAAGCACCTGATCACCTTCGGCCTGGTCTGCGACCACTACCTGCTGTTCTGCCGCCTGGAAGGCACCTCCGGCCACGAGGGCACGCTGGCGCTCATGGCGCCGCGCCATGCCCCCGGCCTGCGCGCGGTCTCGATGGGCGACTCGCTCGGCCTGCGCGGCACGGACCATGCCCACCTCTATATGAAGGATTGCGAGGTGCCGGTGGCCAACCGCCTCGGCGCCGAGGGGCAGGGCCTGGACGTCGCTCTGCGGGGCTTTCTCGACGCCAGCCGCATCTGCGTCGCTGCGTCCTGCGTCGGCCTCGCCCAGCGGGCCCTCGACCTGGCCGTGGCGCGCGCCAAGGCCCGGGTGACGTTCGGCCGGCCCATCGCCGCCCGGCAGGCCATCCAGATGCGCCTCGCCGAGATGGAGACGGACGTGGAGGCCGCGCGCCAGTTGGTGCGCTGGGCCGCCGGCCGCTGGGAGGCCGACCCGCCCGCCGCGGCGGCGGCCGCCAAGGCCAAGCTGTTCGCCCTGGAGATGCTGCAGCGCGTGACGGATGGCGCCCTGCAGGTCTGGGGTGGCGCCGGCTACTTCGAGGACAGCCCCATCGCCCGCGTCTACCGCGACGCCCGCGCGCAGCGCTTCGAGGAGGGCACGGCCGAGATCCAGAAGGCCACGATCGCCAAGGAACTGCTGGCGTAAGGGCTGTGCCCTTACGCCAGCAGTTCCCAGCCGCCTGCGCCCCGGCGAACCCGCACCGGCGCCTGCGGCCTCCCCTCTTCGTCCACCGTCGCCACGGCCACCACCCCACCGGACTCCGGACGGATGGAGAGCACCCCCCCGGTCACACGGGGCGCAGGGTCGCCATCAGGGCCTCCTCCAGCCACAGGCGCTCGCGGTACCAGAGCGGTGCCGCCTCTGGCGGCGGATAGCCGTCCGCCGGCGCACCGAGGGCCGCCGCCAGCGCGGGCGGCTCGCCCGGCAGATGCCTGCCGCCGCCGACGCCCGCCACGAAGCGCAGGCACAGCTCGACGGTCCGCAGCACGCCGCCATACCGCAGCGTGGCGTTGGCGTACCGGATCTCGACGGTCCCGCGGTCGAACCAGGAGGCGGCGTTGACCCCGCAGCGCCGGGACTGGGGACGACCGCGCGGCCGGAGCGCCGCCCCGCGCCACCCTCCGCATACGCGGCGCGCATCGCGGCCGTCACGGGCGGGCAGTACCCCAGCCGGTGCTCGGCCGTGCGGAGCAGCTCGCGGAGCGCGTCCTGGCAGACCAGCGCCGCGTCCACCAGCGGGAGCACCACGTCCTGCCCCCGTGGCTCCAACCCAACGTGCACGTGCAGCCCGCCGGCCCATGTGGCACGGGCGCCAGCCTGCCGCAGGCGCCGCAGCATTTCGCGAATCTCGGCCCGCTCATGCCAAGGAGGGGCGGGGTCAACAGCTCCCCGCCGGACTCGCCGCCACCGTCGTCATCCATCCGTTCCCGCGGTGGTAGCTGCCGGCCGGGCGGCGGGTCGATGTCCGCAGGCCGCCCGCCGGCGAACTCGACCTCCACCCCAAACCGCAGATCCTGCCACCGCAATTGTTTCGGCCACAGCAGCGCCCGCTCCTCACCTCGGGACGGCGGAACCGCCCCTGCGCCGGGAGGTGCTCGGGCTCAGCGGGGCACGCGGGATGCCGCTTCACGCACCCACTCCCGGCGGCGCACCCGTTTGCGCTCCGCGCGGGCCGCCTGCGCACCGTGGCGGTCTGGCGCCGCTCTGTCACGGTCCACCAGTTCTGGTTCACGTGGCCGCGCCGCCCGGCCCCGGCCTCCGCCCCACCTGCCTCGCCCTGGTCAGGTACCCAAATGCTGCAGCACCATCGCCAGGACCTTGGCCGCCTGCGCCCGGGTCGTGGCGCCAAGCGGATCCAGGCTGCCGTTCGGAAAGCCGTCGATGTACCCGGCCGCCACGGTCTCCTCGACACCCGGCAGCGCCCAGGCGTCGATGGCGGCGGCGTCGGTGAAGTGCAGGGGCACCGTGCGCGTCAGCCTCAGCGCCCGAGCCACCAGCACCGCCATCTGCTCGCGCGTGAGGGGCGCGTCCGGGGCGAACGTCGTGGCGGTTGTCCCGTCCACGATCCCGGCCCGCACCGCCGACGACACATACGTCGTGTACCAGGCATCCGGCGCCAGGTCGGTGAACGGCGTCGGGGCGGCGCTCGGCTGTAGGCCGAGCGTCAGCACCAGCATCTTCACGAACTGCGCGCGCGTCACAGGGCCGTCGGGCCGGAACGTGTCATCCGGGAAGCCGTTGATGACGCCCTTGCCCGCCAGCGCCTCGATATAGGGAAACGCCCAGTAGCTGGACGGTACGTCGGAGAAGGCCGGCGCCACAGGCACCGTCACGGTGACGGGCACCCGGTAGGTGAACCGGTCCGCCGCCCCGCTGGCGCTCGTCCCCGCCGCCGTCGTCACCCTCACGTCGACCGTGCCGGACCCTGCCGGGGAGATCGCCGTGATCTGCGCGTCCGAGTCGACGGTAAAGCCTGCGGCCGGCATGCCGCCGAACAGCACCGCCGTGGCGCCGGCGAGGTACGAGCCGGTGATGGTCACCGAGCTGGCGCCTGCCGCCGGGCCGCTGTCCGGGCTGATCCCAGCCACCACGGGCATGTTGGCGAAGACGCGGCCGCCCCCGGCCGTCGCGGTCACCGTCACTACCGGGGAGGCGGCCAGTGCCGCCGGTGTGCCCGCGGCCGTCGACGCCTCGAACACCGGGAAGGTCTCGGCTGCGGCAACTGCTGGCGCCGCCGCGCCGCTGTACGTGATGGTGAGGGTCTGACCGGCCATCAGGCTTACTCCTGTGACCGGAACCGTCCATGGGCCCGAACCCGTGATGGCGCCGAGCGTGCCGGCGGTCAGGGCGATGTTCCCAGCCGTTGGCGCGCTCCACCCGGCCGGAACCGTCAACTCGACCTCGCCGCCGGAGAGCCCGCCCGGGGCGGCGGTGTACGTGAAGGTCAGCGTGTCGCCCACCGAACCTGCCGCCACGGAACCCGGAGACACCGCCATGCTCCCGCTACCGTCGGCGCTGACCACGGCCACCTGCTGCGTCGCGCGCGCCGCGCCGGCGGAGGCCGTCAGCGTCTGCGTGCCGGGGACCGAATCCCCGTAGTAAAAGTTGGCGCCGGTGCTCCCGGCTGGGATCGTCACCGATTCGGTCGGTGTCCCGCCGGAGGAGGTCGCGAAGACGCCCGACCCGCTGCTGCTGGCGAGGGTCACGGTGACGGCGGCGGCCGCCCTGACCGCGGTGCCGCCGGTCTCCAGCTCGACCTGGAGCGGGCCGATGGTGGCCCTGCCCGGCGAGCTGGCCTCGCCCGCCTGAACCGGTGGGACCAGCACCAACTGCGGATTCGGGTATGTGTAGCTGTCGGAGGCCTGCAGCGTCGGACTGGCCGCCGCATCCGCGACTTGGATCGTATCGGCGCCGGCCACCGCAGGCGTGCCGGCGGTATATTGCACGGCGACGTGGCCGTTGCCGTCGCTGGTGAACAGCTGCGGGGCCGGCGTGAGGGGGATGCCGCCCACACTGGCGGCACCGGTGCCGCCGGACAGCCACATGTAGACCGGCACGTTCGGGGCCGCGCCGCCCGCGTATGTCTCCGTGTAGACGCTCACCGCGACCGTCTGCGTCGGGCTCAGGCTGCCTGGCGGCGCGACGGGCAAAGGCTGCACGACATACTGCGCGGCCAGGTCGGCCGCCGGCGGCACGGTCGCCTGGTAGGCACCGATGTCGCACGTGGTCGCGGTGACACCGCGTGCAACGCCGCGCTGGTCGAACCCGTCCACGGGCGGCTGGGCACAGACCGTCGCGTCGGCCCGGCCGAGCGCCGGATCGCTCGCGCTCGTGCCCTCGATCGCCATCGTCTGCGTCGGGCCGCCGTTCGCAGCCAGCGGTCCGAGGTCAGGGTCGCCCTCGGTCCACCCACCCGGGGCCGGGGTGCCGCAGGATGCGTCAGACTCCAGGCTGTCGGTGGCCGCGTAGCGTTCGGTTGCGTAGCCACCTGGCAGAAGATAGCAGTCCTGGCCCCCGCCCGCTGGGTTCGCCACAATCGCGTTCTTCAGCGTGAGTCCGTTCCCGTAGATGTTGGCGCCCTGGCAGA
>JAJYVM010000482.1 GCA_021792015.1 Bacillota bacterium
ATGAATGTCGCCTGCCTCTTGAGCCGGCAGCCCTGGCCCGTGTACTAGGGAGGTGAAGTCCTTGCCACGCAAGGTTCTGGTGGTCCTGGCCCACCCCGACGACGAGACCTTCGGCGCGGGCGGCACCATCGCCAAGCTGGCCCGCGCGGGCGCCGACATCACCTACGCCTGCGGCACCCGCGGCGAGATGGGCCGCCACATGGGCAACCCGCCGTTTGCCACCCGCGAGACCCTGCGCGACCTGCGCGAGCGGGAGCTGCGCGAGGCCTGCCGCATCCTCGGCATCAGGGAGCTCAAGCTCCTCAACGTCTGGGACAAGACGACGGAGTTCCGCGACCGGGAAGCGCTGGCCGACCAGGTCGGCGCCATCATCGCCGAGATCGGCCCCGACCTCGTGATCACCCACCACCCGATCTGGGGCGGCCACCCCGACCACTGCGGCATCGGCGCCGCCACGATCCGTGCCCTGGAGCGCGTGCCGGAGGCGCAGCGCCCCGAGGTCTGGTGCAACGGGCGCCTGGCCGATCGCGCCGGGGTCCCCCTGGACGAGGTCGACGTCAGGGACGTCGCGGACGTGAAGATGGCGGCGACGCGCGCCCACCGGAGCCAGAGCGAGGACATGCTGCAGCGCGTGGAGCGCGACCCGGAGGAGGCCGAGCGGCGCCGGCAGTGGGCCGAACACGAGCGGCACATGGTCTACCGGTTCGAGAGCTAGCCATGGTGCGGGTGGGGCTCGTCGGCTGCGGCAGCATCGGGCGCTTCATCGCCGACGCCCTGGCCCGCGGGCAGGTGCCGGGGATGCGCCTGCACGCCATCGCGGACGTCACCGCGGAAGCCGCTTCGGTGGCGCAGGCGTACGCCTGCGCCTTCACAACGGCCGCCCTGGACCTGCCCGGGTTGGGCGTGGACCTCGCCGTCGAGGCCGCCGGCGGGGCCGCGGCGCGGGCGCTGGCCGTGCCCCTGCTCCGGGCCGGGTGCGACGTCATGCTCATGAGCGTGGGCGCCATGGCCGATGCGGCCTTCGCGGCCGAGGTGGCGGAGGCGGCCGCCGCTGCCGGGCGCCGCGTCGCATGCGTCACGCATAGCCTCCGCCATCCGTGGCTACGGATAGGTGCCATCGGCGGCCTGGACGCGGTGCGGGCGGCAGCCGTGGCCGGGATCGCCGAGGTCCTGCTGACGACGCGCAAGCCGCCGCGGGGGCTGGCCGGGGCCCCCTGGTTCGACCGGCACCCCGTGGATCTGGATGCCCTTACGGAACCGGCCGTGGTCTTCGAGGGCAATGCGGCCGAGGCGATCGCCGCCTTCCCCGCCAACGTCAACGTGGCGGTCGCCCTTTCCCTGGCCGGGGTCGGGCCGGCCCGCACCCGGGTGCGCATCGTGGCCGAGCCCGGCCTCAATCGCAACGTGCACGAGGTGACGGTGCGCGGCGACTTCGGCGAGCTGCGCGTCGAGATCGCCAACGTGCCCAGCCCGCGCAACCCGCGCACCGCCATGCTGGCGGGCCTGAGCGCCATTGCCGCGCTGCGGCGGATCGCGGCCCCGATCGTCATCGGCTGATGGAGGGGAAGGCCTTCGGCCGGGCGCGTGCCGTCAAGCTGCCGGGCGGTCACCCGGGCGTGCACGGCACCGTGATCGCCGTGGAGGCGCGGCGGTTCTCGCCGGAGCGGCTGGCGGCCCTGGGCGGGCCGATCGCCCTGGAGGCCCCCGTGCAGGTCGAGGCGATGTAGTTCGAGCCGCAGGCCCGCAGCGACCCGCACAGGGCGCCCAACCCGATCCTCCTCCCGGCCGTCGCCGGGGCGGGCTTCGTGCGCGTCGGAGACGAGGCGGCTGCCGTCGCCGCCGGCGAGGCCGTGCTGTGGCCGCCCGGGCGCGAGCACACGGCATGGACCGAGGCTGAGGCCCTTCAGGCCATCGTGGTCAATTGGCCGGCAAGCTGAGGCCGGGGCACGGAGGCCCCGGCCTCCTGCAAGTCGGACCTACCGGCCGCGGCCGAAACCGTTGCCGCCTGAGCCGGCCACCGGCCCGGTCAGGATCTGGCCCACCAGGCTCTGGTCGCCCTGGGACGCGTAGATCCAGTACGCGAAGCCGTTCTGCACGCTGTCGGCCGTGTCGCCCTGCGGCTGGACCACGGGGACGTCGGTGCCGTTCGGGTCGATCAGGATGGGCACGGTCCCGGTTTCCACGCCCGCCAGGAAGTCGCTGTACGGCTCGCTGCCCAGCGGGGCCGACGGGCCGGCCAGGTTCCAGCCGCGGGTCAGCGGCAGCGTCGGCGGGGTGTTGGGGCTGCTCGGCGTGCCGACGCTCCCGGTCGGGACGCCGGCAGGGATCATGGTCGCCGTCACGGGCTGGCTGCCGCCGATCATGACGAAGAGGCCGACCATCGGCTGCAGGGCACCGCCTGGCTCGCCGTCGCCACCAAAGTCGCGTTCGCCGGCGGCCGGTACCGGCTGCCAGTGCCCATTGAAGAAGGCGTAGGCCGCGAGCACTGGCGACGGCGCCCCCGGGCTGACGCCGAGGATGGCGTCGAGGCTCTGATCTCCCTGGGCCAGGGGGAACGGGATGGACAGCGTGTTCCACCCCGGCTCCAGGGTGCGGGTCACGATCTGGGCCGTGGTCGGGTAGTAGACGAACTGGTCGGCCGGGACCACCACGTTCGTGCCGCAGCTGGTGGCGTCAGCGGTGGCGGCGGTGGCGCAGGTCGCCGTGACCGTCACGTTAAGGGTCCCCCCGGCCGTGACCGGGTCGGCCGGCACGCTGGCGGTGAGCTCCTGGTCGGAGACGATGGTGACGCCGGTGGCGGCCACGCCCCCGAAGTCGACCGCCGTCACCGTGGTGAAGCCGCTGCCGGTCAGGGTCACGGTGCTTCCCCCGGCCACGGACCCGTGGGCCGGGGCCAGGCCGGTGACGGTGGGCAGGGGCAGGAAGGTGAAGGTGCCGGCGCCCGACGGCGCGCTGGTGCCGCACGCGGTGGCG
>JAJYVM010000483.1 GCA_021792015.1 Bacillota bacterium
AAATTCTGGCGAGGCGAACCGGCGCCATCGAACGCCCCCCATGGCCGGACGGTGGTCAGCACTGGCTGCACGCGGTTGCGCAACTGTTTCGACGAGGACAAGGGCGATCCTCCAGTGTTTGTGAACACGGGCCAGCACGCCGCGTGAAGGACGCGCGAAGAAGCGGTTATGGTCCGCACACGGGGGCGCTGCCGGCCAGCATGGAGTGGCGGCCGCGCGGCGGGTCCCACGCTGGTGCGGCTTGGAGGCGCTTTCGGCGCGCCTGGCGGCGGTCGGTCGGAAGGCGCGAGGGATCGCACCGGCCGCGGCGATGCCGCAGCCGTCCGGCCCGTCAGATCTGCACGCCGCCGCTGCTGCGCTGCTGGGGTCGCGGCTGGCGGCCCGGCAGAGGTGCCTGTGGTGGACCGTTCCCAATGGTCACGAACTGGCCCACGATGCCGATGACCGTCATGGTGCCCGTGGTGAAGGTGGTCTGGAAGATGGTGCAGACGCCGTAGCTTTCCGCGACCGTCGCGCGCTCCACCGCCAGGTAGGCGGCGTCGCGGATCGGGGCGAGCCGCGCCTCCGGAAAGATGCGCCGCGCGGCCCAGGCAACGTAAGCGGCCGGCGACGGATTGGTGCCCGCCAGCAGAAGGACAAGGGCGATGAACAGCAGGGCCAGGGTCGAGCCGCTGCGCAGGTCATGGCGCCGAGGTGGTGGCGCGGGCAGATCGAACGGCGACGCGAAGGGCCACCCGTCTGCGGGCGCGGATGGCGGGGGCGCGGGTGGGCCGGCGGACAGCCCCTGGTCCCCGGCGGACCCCTCGGAGGCGATTCCCGCGAACCGCGCCAAGTCGGACGGCGCGGGCTCGCGCGGTGCGGCGTTGGGCAGTGCGGCATCATACGGCGCGGCTCCCGGCGGCGTTGAGTTGTGCAGTGTGGGGCCACACGCCACACCGGGTGGTGCGGAGTCGGACGGGACGCCGTTGGGCAGCGCGGCGTGGGACGGTGCGGCGTCGGACGGAGGCTGGTTGGCTGCCGGGGACGCGGACGCCGCTGGAAAGGCGCCGGCAAGCGGGCGGCCACAACGGCGGCAGAACCGGTCGCCGTCCATCGCGGCGGCACCGCAGGTCGGACAGATCGCGGCCACCCCCTCAACGCCGTCGCGGCGGCGCGCTCAGTCGATGGGACTCGGTCCGAGCGGGACGAAGTGGTCGAAGATGCCCAGTACATCGACGCGGAAGCCGTGCACCCTTGTATCGAAGATCGTGAAGATCAGCTCGTTTTGTGCGATGGTGGCGCGGGCCAGCGAAGTGGGAGCGGCGCCGGCCGACAGGCGCGCGGCGAGGGCCGGCCTGGCGGACGTCACCTGGTCGGCCAGCCAGCGCGCATAGGCGTGGCGCGACGGGTTGGTCATGATCAGGATTGCGACAACCGCGGCCAGGGGCAGGAGGGTCCAGAGAACGGTCCACCATGGGGACCGGCGGGCTGGCGGCGGCGGGTCAGCGGGCTGCTGCCGCGGGGGCCGGGCGGTCCGCACAGGGGTTGCTTCCGGTGCAGCCTGCAGGGCGGCACCGCAGCGGGCGCAGTAGTGGTCGTCGGCGCCCACCAGCGCGCCGCAGTGACGACAGACCTGTTCCATGTGCTGACAGGGATATGACGTGGGCCGGCGTTCGACCTGCCTGGGGCGGCATGGCCTTGGTGGGACGCTCACCGTGCGCGGGTGGCCGCGGCGACCCCCTTGATGAATCTACCGCGCCGCGCGGGCCAAAAGGGCCAGGTGCCACGCGAGCCGAACCCTCCGTCCGTGACCACGCTTGTGGCCTGCGACTTGGACGGGACCCTGCTGGATGAAGCGCGGCGCATCCCGCCGGCCAACCGTGCCGCCATCGCCGCGGCGCGGGCACGTGGGGTCGCATTCGTTCTGTGCACGGGCCGGCCGCCGCGGGCCGCCCGCGCGTACTGGCAAGACCTCGGCCTGACCGAGCTGGTGATCGCATACAACGGCGCGGTGATCTGGGATATGGCGGCGGACGTCGCCCGCTGGGAGGCGCCCATCGACGCCCACCTGCTGGCCGCGGCGATCGCCTGCGCTCGGGCGTGCGCGCCCGGGGCCGTCCTGTCGGTGGAGGCCATGGACCATTGGTGGACGGACCGCATTGTCGCCCGGCGGCCGGACGCCGGGTTCAACTCACCGCCGGACGGCGAGGGCCCCGTGGAGCGCTTCGCCGAGGGGCGCCCGGCCCACAAGCTGCTCTTCCGCATGGAGGCGGATGCCGAGTGGGCACAGCTCACAGCCCGCCTGCCCGCCGGACTGCAGGCGACGCGCAATCGTGCGGGCCTGGTCGAGGTGCAGTCAGCGCTCGCGGGCAAGGCCGCCGCCGTCAGCCGGCTGGCGCCGGCTTGCGCTGTCCTCGCCCTGGGGGACGATGCCAACGACATCGACATGCTGCGGTGGGCGGGCGACTCGGCGGCGCCGGGCAGCGCCTCCGCGGTGGCCCGGGCGGCGGCGCGCCGCATCGTCGCCGACCATAACGTGGGCGCGGTTGCGGACGCGCTGCGCACCGCGGGCCTGGTGGACTGAGCGCGATCCACGATCGCCGTCCGTCGCGCACCGGGCGGCACGGCCGCATGGGCGCACGCCCCGATGGCCGTCGCCCACCGCCACTGGCGACCGCCCCGATTGCGGCTCGCAGGCGGCCGCCTATCCGCCGCCCTCGACCACCGCCGCCGGCCCGTGATTCTCACCCGCCGTCGGCAGCGAAGTGGCGCCGGCCAGGTGGTCACACTGGCACAGGCGACACCCGACGCCCGCGGACAACGGGCCGGCCTCGGGGCCGTCCCCTCCCCCAACCGCCGGGCAGTGACCCGCACCGGCGGCGGCTGGCCCGCCATCCTCGCCCCCGTGATCCACGCAGCCCGCGAGGTCCGAATGGTCGCCTCCCCCGGCACCACCGGCCGTGGGCGCCCGCGCCCGCAGGC
>JAJYVM010000484.1 GCA_021792015.1 Bacillota bacterium
CAGCTCTTCGACTACAAGGTCCGCGTGCTGGACGGCCAGGACGGCACCGCCGCCGGGGTTCGGGTGCTGGTCGAGAGCGGCGACCACCGCCGGCGCTGGAGCACCGTGGGGTGCAGCCCCAACATCATCGAGGCCTCCTGGATCGCGCTGGCGGACGCCTTCGAGTACGCCATCGTGCAGGCGGCCCGGGAGGAGCCGGACGCGGGGGCGGCCCAGGCCGCGGGGGGCTGAGCCGTCCGGCGCGAGCCGGGAGCGCTACGCGGCGAGCGGCGGCTCCTCGGCGGACAGGGCCTCGAGCCCGCCCGCATCCGTGCGCCGCACCAGGGCCGCGACCAGCGGCACCCCCGCCGCCATCAGCACCCCGCCCACCAGGAAGGCCACGTGGAAGCCATCCACCAGGGCGCCCGCCCGGAGCAGCGGCGAGGCCGCGCCCGCGTGGGCTGCGAGGACCGCGGCGGTGGCGTTGACGGCGAGGGTGGACAGCACGGCCAGGCCGAGCGCGGCGCCGACCTGCTGCGCCGTGTTGAGCAGCCCGGAGGCGAGGCCGGCGTCGCGCGCCTCCACCCGGCTGGTGGCCAGCAGGGTCACCGGCGCGAAGGTGAGGCCCATGCCCAGGGACATGACCAATAGGCCCGGGAGCAGGTTGGCCGCATAGCTCGCGTGCACCGGCAGCGAGATGAGGACCAGCTGGCCGGCCGCCGCCAGCGCCAGGCCGGTCATGGTCAGGGCGCGCACCCCGATGCGGCGGACCACCGCCTGCGCGATCCCCGCCCCGGCGATGATCATCCCGGTCATGGGCAGGAAGGCGAGACCGGCCCGGAGCGGCGTGTACCCCTGCACCTCCTGGACATAGATCGAGGCGAAGAAGAAGAGGGCAAACATGCCCGCCGCCACCAGCAGCATGACGGCGTTGCCGGCACTGACCGTGCGCAGCCGGAGGATGCCGAGGCGGACCAGGGGATGGCGGCGGCGGCTCTGCAGCACCGTGAAACCGGCGAGGATGGCGAGCGCCGCGGTGCCCAGCCCGACGGTCGCGCCCGACGTCCACCCCCAGCTCTGGGCGTTGACGATCGCGTACACGAGAAGCATCAGGCCGGCGGTCACCGAGACGGCGCCGGCCAGGTCCATCCGCCCCTCGGCGCCCTCGGCCCGGCTCTCCGGGACGAAGCGGAAGGCGAGGAGCAGGGTGAGGGCCCCCACCGGCACGTTGACGAAGAACACCCACTGCCACGAGGCGAGCTGGGTGAGCACCCCGCCGACGAGCAGGCCGACCGCGCTGCCGCCGACGGCGACGGCGCTCCAGACGCCGAGCGCCCGTGCCCGCTCCCTGCCCTCGGCGAAGCTCGTGGTGAGCACCGAGAGGGCGGCCGGCGAGACCAGGGCTCCGCCGATCCCCTGCACCCCGCGCCCGATCACCAGCATGGTCGCGGACTGCGCCAGCCCGTTGACCAGCGAGGCCGTGGAGAAGAGGACGAGCCCCAGCACGAAGAGCCGGCGCCTCCCGAAGAGGTCGCCGGCGCGGCCGCCGAGGAGGAGAAAGCCGCCGAAGGTGAGCGCGTAGGCATTGATGACCCACTCCAGGCTCCCGGTGGAGAAGTGGAGGCTGCGCTGGATGGACGGCAGCGCCACGTTCACAACGGTCGCATCGAGGACGACCATGAACTGCCCGAGGGCCACGATGACGAGGACCAACCAGGGGTTGACGCGCCGCGCTGCCAAGGGGGCTCTCCTTGCGCTGACCGCTTGCCGAAGCTATGATCGGAACCAGAGTTCCGGTTCCTCGCCACTATACGGAGTGATGGTTCCGATTGTCAAGAGCCGGCACGAACGGATGCCAGAGCCCCTCGTCCCTCCCGCAGTTCCCCCCGCAGCCGCGGCCGCGGATGCCGGGCCGCACCTCCGCGCCGACGCCCGCCGCAACCGGGCCGCCATCCTCGCGGCCGCCGAGGAGGCGTTCAGCACCCTGGGCCCCGACGCCCCGGTCGACGAGATCGCGCGGCGGGCCCGGGTCGGGGTGGGGACCTTCTACCGCAACTTCCCCACCAAGGAGGCGCTTCTGCGGGCCATGGTCGTGGCCCACATCGAGCCCATGGTCGAGGCGGCCCGCGCAGCCGCCGCCGACGACCAGCCGGGGGAGGCCGTGTTCACCCTGCTCCGCAACCTGGCCCGAGAGCTCTCCGCCTTCCGGCCGGTGGCGGACGCGGTCGCCGCCTCCGGCATGGATGTGCACGCGAAGGGGGGCGCCACCTCCGACCGGCTGCTGGCGGCCGTCGACGCGGCGCTCACCCGGGCCAAGCAGGCGGGCGCCATGCGCCTCGACGTCGGCGTCGACGAGGTGGCCGCGATGATGGGCGCGCTCTGCATGTCCGACATCGCCGCCCGCGAGCCGGCGACCTTCCACCGCTGCGTCGACGTGCTCTGCGACGGGCTGCGCCCGGTCCGCGCGGGGACGCCCGGGGCCCGACCCTGACGGGGCGGGGCGGCCGGCTCCGGCAGGACGGGCCGGGACGTGCGCTCGGGCTCGTGCCGGTCCTCGCCGTCACCGACCTCCCCCGCTCCCTCGACCTCTACCGCGGGGTGCTGGGGTTGCGTCCGGGCCCGGGTGGCGACGGGCAGGGCGGGACGGGGGCGCGCGTGACCCTCACGTCCCATGGCCGGCGCATCGTGCTGGAGCCGGTGGTGGACCCCGGTCCCTCGCGGTGGGTGGGGGACGACCTGCAGGTGGGCATCCGCCACGTCGCCTTCAGGGTGGACAGCGTGGACCGCTGGGCGGATCGGGTTCGTGAGGCCGGCATGCGCTTCACCATGGAGCCGCGCGACGCCTTCGGGGCGGTGCGCATCTGCTTCTTCCTGGACCCGGACGGAGCCCAGCTGGAGCTGGTACAGGGCACGGTGCGCTACAGCCACCCCGGCTCGGAGGCGCTCATCGACGCCGAGCG
>JAJYVM010000485.1 GCA_021792015.1 Bacillota bacterium
CCGTTCACGGCGCCGGACTGGTACAGCGGCAGCCCCTTGACGTAGCTGGTCACGCCGTTCACCGTCGTCGCGGTGTACACCGGGGCGTAGACGGCGGCGTTGTAGGCCATCTGGGCCACGTCCCCGCGCGTCGCGGGCAGGTTGGCCACAAAGTCCACGCCGTCGTTCATGCCCAGGCTGAACGCAGCCTCGACGTAGTTGCCCGGCCACGCGCCCAGCACCTGATTGCTGTCGCCGATGGCGCGCACCAACATCGCCGCCACCTGGACGTCCGTCACCGGGGCGTTGGGCTGGAAGCTGCCGTCCGGGAAGCCGTTGACGATCCCCATGTCGGCGGCCACGTTCACGTAGCCCCACGCCCACGTCGGGATCGAGGCCGCATCCGTGAATGCCGGCGTCTCGTTCTGCAGGGCGGCGGCGACGTTGCCCTTGCCGATCAGGTTGACGACCACCTTGGCCATTTCGGCCCGCGTGATCGGCCCGCTCGGGTCGAACATCCCCCCGCCCACCCCGTTGACCGCGTTGATGCTCGCGAGGAAGGTGATGGCCGACGCCTCACTGCTTCCCGAAATATCCGAGAACGGAGCCGACCCGGCGCTCGCCGCGCTGGCCGGCAGCCCGGTGGCGATCGAGCCGATCACCAGGGCCGCGGCGCTCAGGGTCACCAGGGCCTTCACATGGCGCAATGCGGGATTCTCCCCCTTCCGAATTCGTTGCCGCCCGGAGCCCGGTTGGGTACACATCCCTCCCCGCCAGCGGACGCTAAGGCATGATTCCAGCGCTCATTTTGCCTCAGAACGTGCGGCGGCGCTTGGCAAATCGGCATTTTCAAAATTACAATTCGGTCACAGCCCGTCTGGGGCATTCCGAGGCGCAGCCGCCAGGTGCGCCGCGGGAGGCGGGAGGCCCGCCGGCCGCGGGCCCGCGCGGCCACGGCCCGCCGGCGCAGCCGGACCGGATTTGTCGCCGCGCCGGCGCAGCGCCGGTCCGAGGCTTGTCCCGGGGGTGGGCAGGGGGCGATAATCGCGCGATCAACCCTGCGGGAGGCGCGCCGGCTGGACGCCCTGGTACTGGACGCCCGATATGTCTCGGCCCTTACCGTGGTGCGCTCCCTCGGCCGGCGCGGCGTGCGCGTGGCCGCGGCCGAGCGCCGCGACCGCCGCGGTCGCGGGGTGCTGGGCTTCGCTTCGCGTTACGCCTGCGCGCGCCTCGCAATGCCCGACCCCTGGGCGGACGCTCCGGCTTTTGCCGCATGGTTGAAGCGGGCGGCCGCCGGTCGACCGGTTTTTCCCGTCGCGACGGACACGGTGCGCTGGTTTGCGCAGCACCGGCCGCTGTGGGCCGCGGCCGTGCGGGCCCTGGTGCCGCCGCCGGAGGCCCTGGCCGCCGCGGAGGACAAGGGGCGCGTGCATGAGACGGCCCGCGCCCTGGGGCTGCCCACCCCCCGTCAGTTCAGCCTCGACGAAGCGGCCCCCCTGCCCGCGGTCGTCAAGTATCGCGCCGGCGAGGCCTTGGGACTGGCTCCGGCGCAACGCTACCGCGTTGTGCGCAGCCGGGCCGCGCTCGTCGCGGCGTGGGCGGAGTTCGCGGCGCGCCAGCCCGAGCCGTTGATCCAGGAGTACCTGCCGGGCGCGGGTTTCGGGTATTCGACCGTGCTGTCCCCTCCCGGTCGTCCAGTGGCGCACTTCATCCACCGGCGGCTCCGCGAGTACCCTCCGGGCGGCGGCCCGAGTTCCTACGCCGTGAGCACCCGCGAGCCGGAACTGGTGGCGATGAGCGTACGGCTGCTGCAGACCCTGGGGCTGGTCGGGCCCGCGATGGTGGAGTGGAAGCAGGACGCCGCGGGCGCCTTCCGCCTGTTGGAGGTGAACCCGCGCTTCTGGGGGACCCTCCCGCTGGCGGTGGCCGCGGGGGTGGACTTCCCCTGGCTGGCCTACCAGGTGCTGACCGGCGCCGAGCCGGACAGCGCCGCCTACGGCGTCGGCATCCGGCTGCGGTACGTCCTCAAGGACTTCCTGGCGGCCCGCGCCGCCGGAATCGGGCCCCTGGCCTACCTGCGCGAATGTCGCGCGCAGCCGTGGACGGAAGCCGTCTGGGCACGCGACGACCCGCTGCCGGCCGCGACCTACCTCAGCGGGCAGCTTCGGCGCCGGCTCGGGCACCGGGAGGCACAGATCTGAGATGCGCTGGCTTGATCTGCACACCCACACGCATCTCTCGGCGGATGGCGCCACAACCCCGCGGGCGTTGGCGGCCGCGGCGCGCCGAGCCGGCCTGGACGGCGTGGCGGTCACCGACCACGGCACGTTGGAGGGGGCCCTGCGCGTCCGGGAGGCGGCGGAGGGCACGGGCCTGCTGGTCATTGTCGGGGCCGAGTACGCGACCGACGTTGGCCACGTGCTCGGCCTCTTCCTGGAGCGTGAACTCCGCCTCGGAGCGGCGCCGCGCTGGCCCTGGCGCGAGGTGCTGGCCGCCGTCCGCGAACAGGGCGGGCTGGCCGTGCTGGCGCACCCCACCAGGACGCACCGGTCCCCGGATCCGGAGGTGATGGCGGCGATGGACGGCGTGGCGGCCCATCACGCCCGGGCGGACGGGAGCCGGTCTCTGCGGGCCGAGGCCCGCGCGCGGCAGGCCTGGGAGGCGGCCCGCCGACTGCGCGGCGGGCCGCTGCTGGCCACCGCCGGCAGCGACGCCCACTTCCCGGGTGAGATCGGGCACGGGCGCTGCGCGGTCGCCGGCACAGGGGACCTGCGCCGGGCACTGGGGGCGGGTACCCGCGCGGTGCTCGGCCGGGGGACGCTCCCCCTCTACGAGGCCGCCAGCCAGGCCCTGAAGGTGACCCGCAACCGGGACTGGCCGGCTGCGCCCCGCGCCGCGGCGCGCCTGGCCTTTGGCGGGCTGCGCACGCTCCCTCACCTGGCCGCCCGCACCGCCGCCC
>JAJYVM010000486.1:0-297 GCA_021792015.1 Bacillota bacterium
ATCAGCACTTGGCCGTCCACCTCGGTGAACTCGCCGGTGCTCAGCAGCAGCTGGCCCGCCTGCGAGTTCGCGGACACCGCGGATACCGTTCCCCCGCCGGATGCCCCGTTGACGTAGTACTCGTTGGTGGTCCCCTGCACGGAGATCCCGTTGATGCTCATGTCCAGGTTGTCCGTACCGGCGTACTGGCTGGCGTTGGCGTAGGGCGACGAGAATCCGTAGTTGGACGCCGCCCCGTTGTTGCCGAAGTAGTTCCCGAAGCCGTATGACTGCGCCGCGATCGGTGGTGCCACAAAA
>JAJYVM010000486.1:307-2915 GCA_021792015.1 Bacillota bacterium
CCGTACTGGGGTCCGGTGTACCAGGACGGCAGGGATGCATAGCCGCCGGACACCGTCACCTTCCAAGCGCCGTTCCGGTTCAGGAAGAAGACCTGCTCGCCCCCGTAGTTGGGATTGGCGCTGATGGGCTGGCCGTCCCAGAGGTAGCCGTCGCCGCCCACGACGCAGTCCAGTTCAGCGACGGTGCTGCCGAGGAAGATCGGACGGCAGGCAGGCACCACGTAGGTCTCGTACCACACCTTGGGGCTGAGGAGACGGCCGTCCCACATGCCATAGGCGGCGCCGTCGGTAGCGGCGATGGCGTTCGCCGTGAGGTAGTCGCCCATGCCCGCAGCCTGCAGGGCGGCCACGATGGTCGGACCAGAGACGGTCGTACCCGGCAGGTCGGGAAGGTCCGTGGCCGGTTTGCCGTCATTGGTGTCCGCCAACGCTTGAGCCTGGGCATGTGGCAGGATCGTGGGCTGCGGGACTTTCTTGAGGACGCCGGTGGCGATGGTGAAGGAGTGCTCCAGGATAGTTTGCAGTTGGCTAACCGTCGGCGGGTTCGCCGTCAGCTCGTTGGCCATGATCGCGACCATCTTGGCCGCTTGGGCGCGGGTGGCCGGCGCGTCAGGCTCAAAGGTCCCGTTCGGGAAGCCCTGCACCACCCCGTACTCGGCGGCGCGCATGATGCTCGCATAGCCGGGCGTGCTCGTCGGCAGGTCCGGGAAGCTCGGGTGCTGCGCCTGCGTCGGCAGGGCGAGATGGTCGAAGACCAGGGCGCTGTATGGCGTTTCCGCCTGGGACTCGATCTGCGCCTGCGAGGCCGGGGAGAGGGCGTCCAGCGCCGTCAGCCTGCCGATGTCGGCGAGCGGTGTGCCCTTGGCGGCGAGAACCCGGCCGATCCAGGCCGCCATCTCGGCCCGGCTGATCGGCGCGTTCGGGTCCAGTTTCCCTCCCGGGTAGTCCCCTGGCCGGATGATCTGCGCCTTCACCAGGGCGTCGACATACGGTGCGAACCAGTCCGACGCCGATACGTCGACGAAGGGCTGGGTGGAACTCGTCGGCTGGTGCCCGTAGCCCGCCGCGCGGTCGAGCACGGTGGCGAACTCGGCGCGGGTGATGTTCGCGTCGGGGCGGAACGTGCCGTCCGGATAGCCCTGCAGCAGCTGCAGGTAGTTGGCCACCTGCACGTCGGTGGCCCACCAGGCGCTGGCCTGGAAGTCCGAGAAGGGCACGGCGCTGGCGGCGAGGGCCGGCACGCCAGCGCCGAGAAGCACTGCAGCGACGAGCGCCGCCGCCAGTGAGCGAAACGGTGGCTTCAAGTGGAATCCCTCCCCGTGTGGGTATCGGTTCAACCGAGGCTGGACGATGAGACGCATGTCTGGCTTTCGATGCCCGGCACATACTGGCTCACCTCCTGGGCGCTCTCCGTGATCGTCTCCGTCCACGGCAGCGCGTGGCCCGCCGTGGCTGGGGAGAAGGTGTAGCGGAGGGTGACGGAGGTGACGGCGCCGTACGGCTGGCGGGCCGTGGTGGCCGAGAGCGATGCCAGGGCGGGGTCGAGTCCTCCCGCCTCCAGCACCTGAGCGGCGGCCTGCACCGCCGAGGGCAGGAGGCACCCCCCGACGGTCTCCCCCTGCGCCAGGACCGTCACCGCCCGGTGCAGGGTGTCCCGGGCGCCGATCAGCCGCACGCCATAGAGGGCGAAGCCGAAGGCCGTGATGGCGACCAGCGCCCCGCAGGCCCAGAGGATGGCCTCGTCGATGGCCCCGCGCTCCGAGAGGAGCACCTTCCGCAGGAGCCCCGCCACGGCGGCACCTCCATTCCTTGAGGAGTCGGGGCCGGGCGCGGCCGGAGTGGCCGGGCCGCGCCCGCGTGCATTCAGGGGGTCGCGCCGCTGATGGCCTGGTTGACGCTGCCGGTGATCCATCCGGTGATCTGCCCGTGGAGGCCATAGACGACCAGGCCGATGACGACGGCCAGGGCGACCATGATGCCCTTCCAGGCCATCTCGTCCCAGGCGCCGCGCTCAGAGGCCAGGCGGTGGGCGGCGACCAGCGCGGCGGTCAAAAGCCGCGTGCGCAAGCGGGCTGCCATGCGGTGTGCACCTCCTTCCGTCGTGGTGCGGAGTCGCGGTCCGGCGGGTCCCGGCCGCGGGGCAGGGCATGGTAGGCCAGCGGTGCTGGCTTCAGGGGAATCGCCTCCGTTGTGGGAGCGGTGGGGGGGCGGGTCAGAAGCTGGAGAGGGAATGCAGGAAGGCCGTGCCGACGGGGACAGCGATGATGGCCACCAGCGCAAAGATCATCCAGCCGGCGATGGCGACGTAGACCACCGGGAGGGTCTTGGTCCGGGCGGCGATGTGCGTCTCGCGGATGTGGCGCAGGGTGTCCCCGAAGTCGGCGAAGGTGTCCGGGCCGGGGGCCCGCAGGCGCCAAGCGGCGGACAGCCGCCGTGCCACGGCGGTGAGGTCGGGGTCGGCGAGGCGTTCAGCGAATTCATCCAACGCCCGCGAGCCATCCTGCAGGAGCGCGGCCCGCGCGAGGACGCGCCGCAGTTCGCCCGCGAGGGGGCCGACCAGGAACGCCGCTGTGCCAGCGATGGCGTCGGGCACGGTCGCCCCGGCGGC
>JAJYVM010000487.1 GCA_021792015.1 Bacillota bacterium
CGAGGGCTTGCCGATGATGCTGAACACGTGGCTGGCGCCCGGGACCCGGATCAGGGCCGTCTCGACGCCGCGCCGGCGCAGGGCCGTGTAGAACTGCTCGCCCTGCTCGATGGGGCAGCGGTAGTCGCTCTCCCCGTGGATCACCAGCGTCGGGGTCCCGCAGGCCGCGACATACTTCATCGGCGAGTGCGCCCACAGGGCATCGGCGCCGTCCCAGGGGGAGCCCGGGATCTCGAACTCCGCGAAGTCGGGGCCGATGTCGCTCGTGCCGTAAAAGCTGACCAGGTTGCTGACGCACATCTCCGTGATGGCGGCGGCGAAGCGGTCCGTGTGCGTGACGGTCCAGCACGTCATGAAGCCGCCGTAGCTGATGCCCGTCACGGCCATGCGCGCCGGGTCGGTGAACCCGCGGGCGAGGGCCGCGTCGACGCCCGCCATCAGGTCCGCGAAGTCCTTGCCGCCCCAGTCCCCGACGCAGGCGCGCACGAAGTCCTGGCCATAGCCGCCGCTGCCGCGCGGGTTGATGGTGAGGACCACGCGGTCGGCGGCGGCGCGGGTCTGCCACTCGTGGCTGAAGGTGTTGCCGTAGCTGCCGTGCGGGCCGCCGTGGATGTGGAGGACCAGGGGGTAGCGGCGCGCGGGGTCGAAGCCGGGCGGCAACTGCAGCCAGCCCTCGATCGGCAGCCCGCCGGGGCCCGTGAAGGCGAGCCGTTCGCGTGGGCCGAGCTCCAGCTCGCGCAGGACGTCCTCATGCAGCGCCGTGACGCGCGCTGGCCGGTCGGCACCATACCCCAGGCGCCAGAGGTCCGGCGGATGGGTGGGGTCCTCCCAGAGAAAGCACACGCCGCCCTGGCCGTCCGCGGCCGGCTCGGATGCGGCGCCGGCAGCCTCCGGCAGCGGCAGATGCGTGATGGCCGCCGCCGCCAGGCCCTCGGGCCGGGCGGCCAGCAGCACGGTGTTGCCCTCGGAGATGGCGGTGAAGAAGATGCGCCGGCCATCGGCGGCCCACTGCGGGCGGACCGGCAGGCCCATCGTGCGCACGTCGCCGGACAGGGCGCTGCCGGCGGCGCGGTCCAGGCCCGCCGTGACGTTCGCCGCCTGGCCCGTGGCATCGTCATACAGCCACAGGCCGTGCTGGGTCGCCCAGCCGTGGCGGCCGTCGTGGGCGAAGAAGGCAAGCATCTGGCCGCCCGGCGACCAGGCCAGGGCCGTGATGCCGCCCTCGCAGGCGCAGAGCCGGCGGCTCTCGCCCGTCTGCACCGTAATCTGGCGGATCTCCCGGCGCGCGGAGCCGTCCGTGTCATGGGCGATGTACGCGAGGCGGCGCCCGTCGGGGTGCCAGTCGAACCCGTCGACGTCGAAGGCGCCGCCCGTCAGCGGTTCGGACGCGCCCGTGGCGGCGTCGAGCACGAAGAGGTGGCGGCGGCGCTCATCCGAGTAGCCGAGCCCGTCGTCGCGGTAGGTCAGCCGGTCGGTGACCCGCAGGCCCGTCTCGGGCTGGCGCTCGGAGACGCGGCGCTCGTCGCCGACCTGCCCCGTGTCGGTGGGCGGCCAGTCCAGGGCGGCGCGCAGGGCGGCCGTGGCCGGCGAGGGCTCGTGGCGGTGGGCGAGCACCGCGATCCGCCGCCCATCCGGGGACCAGCGCAGATCGATGGCGCCCTTCAGGTCGTGGCTCAGCTGCGCCGCCTCGCCGCCGGCGGCCGGCAGCACGAAGACCTGCGGGTCGCGCCCGTCAGGGGTGCGCAGAAAAGCCAGGCTGCCGCCGTCCGGGGACCAGCGCGGGGCCATGTCGTGGGGGCCGGCCGTCAGAGGGCGGCCGTCGAGGCAGATGCGCGAGCGGCGCTCATCGGCCTCCGGGTCCAGCCAGCTGACCACGTGGGCGACGATGCCGCCCTTGGGCTGCGGGTCGCTGGGCGACTGCAGGCGGAGAAGGTCCTCCGGGCGCATGCGCATGGCGTGGTCCCCCTTGCGCCCGCCTTCGGCGCGGAGGGGTTGGGTCCTGCTGCTGCCGATGGGCTGCAGGAGGGTGCAACCTGGGGCGTAGCGGGGGGTGGCGGGGTGGCCATGCAGGATCGGATCGAGCGGGCGATCGTGATCCGGGCTCCGCTGAACCGCGTGTGGACCCCGGTGACCGAGCCCGGCTGGTGGATCAGCGACGAGGATGGCGATCGCGCAGCCCAGACGCGGCCCCGGCAAGGCGTGCTGGAGCTAATCCAGGCCCCCGGCCTCGGCCGCTTCGCAGAGAGCTGGAGCACGGCATCGCCCTGGGCATCGTGGAGGACGCCCATCCGGCGGGGCTGCAGCTATAGGCCACGCAAATCAAGGATGACGGCGGCGAACAGCGGATGGTAAACTTCGTACTCGCCCCTGCCGGTGCGGACGACAAGTCCCTTGCGCAGCAGGCGCGTCAGCAAGGTGGCTGCCGAGCGGCCCAATGCCCGCGTGAGTGAGGCCCCACGGCCGCGCTCGACGAGCGTCCGGAGGACTTCCCGCTCGGCTGGCGTTGCGGATTGCCACTCGACCGGCGCGCAGGCGCTCGGGCCATCGGGACTGCGCGAGGATGTCCTCCTGGGCGCGGACAAGAAGCGTGGCGGTTAGGTCTTGCAGGTCGGTGATCGCCGACGTCAACGTCAGCGTCACAGCGAGTGCAGGGGGTTCGAACGCCGCCGTCAACTGCGCGAAACGGCGCAGAAGGCTTGTCTTCCCGATACCCCATGGTCCCAGCAATGCGACGTTCCACGGGCCCGGTCCGGCGGGATGAGGGCCCTGCAGGAGACCTTGGCGGAAGAAGTCCTGCTCGCGCCCCCGGTTCGCAAAGATGGGCGCGCTGGCTGGGTAGTAGGGGTTGTAGGGATTGATTCCTCTGGCCAAGGCGAGCCCCTGTTGCACATGTTTGAACTGTTGCGATTGTC
>JAJYVM010000488.1 GCA_021792015.1 Bacillota bacterium
CGCGCGCGGCCGCAGCCAGAGCCCCTCGCGCTGGTAGGTGTGGGAGCGCTCGACCCGCTGGTCGCGGCCGAACTGGGATGCGAACCACTTGGCATCGTCGGCCACGAGCCCGCCGAAGATGATCCGGGTCTGGGCGTTGGTCAGCACGGTCTCGGCGAACTCGCGGCCGCCGCGCTCGGCCAGCTGCTGGCGGTTCTGCAGCGCCAGGAAGATCGAGGTGCGGTAGCCGCGCGCCATGGCCAGCAGCCGGCCGAACTCCGGGTTGATGAACTCCGGGGCCTCGTCGATGTAGAGCGCATGCGCCACGCGCCCGGCCTCGGGCGCCGGCCGCCGGAAGATCGCGTTCTGCAGGCTCATCACCGCCAGCTGGCCGAACAGCTGCCCGAGGCGGCCCGAGAGCTCGCCCATGCCGGTGCCGATGGCCAGCACCCGCCCGCCCTCCCGCAGGTGGGCGTCCAGGTCGATCGAGCTGCCGCCCTCGAGCACCCGCCGGACCTTTCGGTTCACCACCAGGTCGACCAGCTGCAGCCGCAGGCCGGCCGCGAACTGGTGGAGCTTATCGGCCATGGCTTCGCTCAGGACCTCGCTGACGAAGAACTCGATCAGCGGCTGGTCGCCGCCGGCGCCGACGTAGCGCTGAACGTTGGCCCGCAGCTTGGCCGGGTTCTGGAGGTTGCTGAGCACCTCGGCCATCGTCAGCTGATCGCCCGCCAGGCGCTTGAGCAGCAGCACCGTGTTGCGCGCCGTCTCCTCCTGGACCAGGCTGAAGAACGCCTCCTGGCGGCCGAACATCGCCCGCAGCACGGCGCGGATCGACTCGGCCACCTCCAGGGGCGGTCCCACCAACGGGTTGAAGCTGTCGCTACTCCCCCGCGTCGGGTCGATGTGCACCGCCTGCAGCCCAAGCTCGCGCGCCGCCGCCGCCACCGCCGCCGCGAGGTCCCCCTTGGGCTCGATCACCGTCAGCCCCATGCGCCTGCCGGAGGCCATGGCCCGCAGGTCCTGCATGATGCAGGGCGCCAGGATGCGGCTGGTCTTGCCCGTCCCGGGCGGGCCGAACAGGATCGCATGCCGGTAGCGGTCACCCGAGCCGCCCGACCACACCACCGGGCGGGCGCCCACGGCGAGCCCGCGGCCGAGCCTCAGGTCGGGCAAGCCGCCCTGGCGGCCGGCGCGCCGCCACCCGGCGGACCCCGTCAGGCCCAACGCGGGCGGCCGATCGCTCCGCCAGGTCGCGGCGGCCCAGCGCAGGGCCCCGCGCACGGCTTCGGCGCCCGGCGTCTGCACGCGGGCCAGCGCCGCGAGCGCCAGCAGCAGGAGGTAGGCCACCGGCGCCCAGGCGAGCGCCGTTCCGAGCGCCCGCCAGGCGGGTGTGGAGCTCAGTGTGCCTACGGCGGCGATCCAGGCGGCCCAGAGGAGCAGGCCGCCGCCCAGCAGATCCGCCAGGGACGCGCGCCCCTGTCCCAGCCGGCGGGCGGCCGCCCCGAGCAGGGCGGCCGCCAGGGCCCCGGCGCCGCACCACCCCGCCCTCAGGGGAAAGCCGAAGGCCGCGGCGACCAGCGCCGCGGCCCCGATCGCCAGAACCGGCCAGGCCAAGAATTTCGCCGCCGGCGCCGCCCGCGCCGCGGCCTTCATCGCGCTGCCCGCCTCCCTGCGGGCCGATGCCAGATGCCGCCCCCGGCCTGGGCGACCAGATGCACGCGCAGCCACGCCCCGGCCAGGTCCTCGGCCAGGGTGGCCAGCTGGCCCGGCTCGCGCACCAGGGCCCACAGCTCCGCCGGTTCATCCAACACCGCGCTCGGCTTCCACTCCCGGATCAGGGCGATGCGCGGCGGATCCCACCCGCGCAGGTCGGCCAGGTAGGCATGCACGCCCTCGCCGCGGAGCACCAGCGGACCCGGTGAGGCCGGACCCACGTACGCCACCTCGCCCTGGAGGCCGAGAGGCGCCATCGCCGCGCGCAGGTGCGGCAGCCAGCCGGCCGTGCCGGCCGCCAGGCGCGGTGCCCACTCCAGCACCTGCGCCGGGGCCAGCAGGTGGACCGAGCCGAGCACCCGCCTGCCATCCCAGCCGCGCACCGGCACCTGCCCGTTGCGGGGGATGCCGAGAAGCGACCAGCCCGGATGCCCTTGGCCGCCGCGCCGGCCGTGCTCCAGGATGCGGGCCAGCAGCCGCTGCAGGCCCCTGGGATCGCAGGCCCGCATCCAGGCCACCGCCAGGCCGGGCTCGCCCGCCTGCGGCGCCACCACCAGCTGCACCGGCTCCCAGTCGGGCCATCCCCAGCGCACCTTGGCCTCCCGGCTGTCCATGAGGCCATCCGGACTGCAGCCCCCGCGGATCAGGGCCAGGTAGAGGGCGGCCACCTGGACCTGCGCTTCACGGGCCTCCGCCGGGACGCGGTTGTGCGCGGCCCGCCTGGCCGGGAGGCCCCACGCCTCAACGACCAGGCCCATTCCGGCCGGCGCCAGCTGAACGGCGTAGCCCCGCCGCCGGCGCCGGCCGTCCGCGCAGGCTCCGACCACCGGCACCTTCTCCAAGACCCCGGCGCGGCTCAGCGCCCGGAGGATGTCGTGGCCGGCGCCGCCGCGCCCGCCCCAGTACGTCGCCACGAGGTCGCCGATCTCCGCGATGCGGACCCGGTACAGATCCCGGAGCACCGAGCGGATCCGCGCCTGGGTGCTCGGTCCCCAGCTGCGCCCCCCGCCAAGCCCCCGCGCCTTCTCAAGCGCCTCCCGCATGCTCACCCAGCCCACGCCCCCCTCCTCAGGCCGCTTCCGGCGCCAGACCCCGCTTGCCGCCGCCCGCCGTCGTGCCGCGCACGCCGGCAGGCGCCACCGACGCTTACCCCCGCCGCCCTGCCCCCGCCCGCCGCCATCACTGCCGGGCCGCTTCACGGCGCCCGCAGGTCCGCA
>JAJYVM010000489.1 GCA_021792015.1 Bacillota bacterium
TGCTGCCCCGTCCGGTGGCGCTCGCCGTCGCGGAGGGTGGCGGAGCTGCCGCCGTCGCCGAGGGCGTCACCCCCGGCCGTGGCCGCGCCGCTCCGCAGCCCGCCAGCGCCAGGGCGAACGCCAGCACGAGGATGCGGCGGATCGGGCGCATGGGCGGAGCTTCGCCGCCGCGCATAGGCTGGCCTGCCGGAGCCGCAGCCTAGGGCCATGGCGATACGTTCGTCCCCTGGGCGGGTCCGGAGCGGCTCCCGCGGCGGGCGGTTCCAGCGCGACCTGCGCGCGCCGCAGCTGGCCCTGCTGACGGTGGGCGGCGTGATGGGCTCCGGCCTGTTTCTGGCCAGCGGCCTGGCCATCCACGCGGCCGGGCCGGCCGCGCTTGGCGTGTTCGCGCTCGGCAGCATCGCCATGTACCTGGAGATCACGGCCCTCGGCGAGATGTCCGCCGCCGACCCGCGGCCGGGGTCGTTTCTCGTGTACGCGCGTGAGGTCCTGGGGCCGGGCGTCACCTTCGTGGCCGGCTGGATCTACTGGGTTTCCAGCGTCCTCACCATGTCGAGCGAGGTGACGGCGGCCGCCCTCTTCACGCAGCTCTGGGCGCCGCACGTGGCCCTGTGGGTCTTCACCGTCGCGTACTCCGCCCTGATCGTGGGCCTGAACTTCGTCAGCGTGCGCGGCTTCGGCACCATCGAGGGCCTGATGGCCGGTGTGAAGACCCTGGCGGTCCTGGCCTTCGTGGCGGGCGGGGCGCTGCTGCTCGGCCATGTGCGGGCGCCGGTGGCGCTGCCCGGGGCCGGCGGCTGGCTGCCGCACGGCCTGCGCGGCGTGGCGCCGTCGATGGTGCTGGTCCTGTTCGCGTACGCCGGCACCGGGGTCATCGGCATGGCCGCCGCCGAGTCGGCGGATCCGGCCCGCACCATCCGTGGCGCCGTGCGCGCCTCGGTGATCGCCATCCCCATCCTGTACATCGGCTCGGTCTGGCTGCTGCTGCGCCTGGTGCCCTGGACCCGGATGCCGACGGCCAGCAGCCCGTTCGTGGCGGCCGTGAACGCCCTCGGCCTGCCGGGCGCCGCGACGCTGCTCAACGTGGTGCTGCTCTTCGCCGTGCTCTCCACCATGAACGCGGCCCTTTACGCCAACGTGCGGGTGCTCTACAGCCTGGCGGGGGAGAAGGAGGCGCCGGCCGCCCTCGGGCGGCTGAATGGCCGCGGCCTGCCGGTGGCGGCCACCTGGACCAGCGCCGGCCTGCTGGCCGTGACCCTGCTCATGGCCTACTTCCTGCCGCACAAGGCCTACGCCTACCTTGTCACGGCCACCGGCTTCCAGGCGATGTTCATCTGGCTGGTGATCCTGGCCACCCACCTCCGCTACCGCCGCCACCTGTTGCGCACGCGCCCGGAGCGCCTGAAGTGGCGCCTGTGGGGCTACCCGTACACCACGTACTTCGTGATGGCCGTCGTGCTGGTCGCCCTGGCGGGCGCGCCCCTGGCCCACGGCGAGGAGGTCGGGGCCCTGATCGGCCTCGCCGGCATCGTCGCCATGGTGCCGGTGTGGTACGCGGTGCGCGGCCGCATCCTCACCAGAGCAGGGCCTGGCGGGCAGCCGCCAGGCGGCTGAGCTGGTCGATGGCCACGGTTCGCCAGTCGATGGCGGCCGTCCGGGCATAGGACGTGGCGGCCAGCTGGCTGGCTTGGGCGCTGGTCATACCGTCCATCACCCACCAGGTGACGGCGGGGAAGCCGCCCGTCCGTGCCAGGCCCGCCAGGGTGGCGACGGCGCTGGTGTCGAAGGCGGGGATCACGGCACCCGGCTGCGGCTGCATCTGGTAGATGCCCGGCCCGCCGCCGTTGCCGCCCAGGAAGGCGCGGTTGTACGTGGCGGTGGGTGCTGTGCCGATCAGGGCCGGGTAGATCTGGGGCAGGAAGGCCTGCGTGCCGGCGTTCATCACGGCCCAGGGGAAGGTGGGATGCTGGTCCGGCCAGCCCCAGGACGTATAGAGCAGGGCCACCCCCGGCGCGCCCGCCTGGATCGCGTCCATCAGCCCCTGGGCGTCGGCTGCGGCGTTGGCGTCGTCGTCGAACTCGATTTCGGCGTCCAGGATGTAGAACGGCTGGCCGCTGTCCTGCATGGCGGCTGCCACCAGTTGGGCGAAGGCCGTCCGGTCGGTGGGGTAGACGTAACCCCATGGGATGCAGGCCAGACCCGCCGCCTTGCAGGCCGGCGCCAGCTGTCGGAACTGCCACTGCCAGGCCTGGCCGCTGCCGTCGCCCGCCGTGGTGGCGGTTCCGTCGTTGTACTTGACCAACACGCCAGTCAGCCCCGCGGCCTGCGCCAGCGTGACGGCGGATTGCGCGGTTCCGTCCAGCACGGCGCGGAGGTCGTGGATCCAGCCGCACTGGCCGGGGGGCAGAACGGTCGCGTTCAGCGCCATTGGTGAATCACCTCGTCCCACCGTATGGCTGGGTGCGGACAGGTATACCAAGCGCCGGGTCAAGCGATCATCGAACCGGCTGCGGCGGGGAAGGAGGCGGCTGACGTCCCTGTGGACGGGCACGCTCTGGACACCGTAGCATCAGAGCGATGCGATACCGCCAGGGCAAGGTCAAGCGCGAGCATCACAGCCTGCCGGAGGCCGAGCCGCTCATGGCGGCCTTGGCCCAGCACCCGGCTGTCACGGCCGTGATCCCGGGGCCGATCGTGCGCAAGAAGTCGTCCGGCGAGCCGCGCATCGCGGTCGGGCCCGGCGGCGGCGGCTCCCTGCACTTCGCCGTGCACAGCCCGCTCTACGTCCAGTCGGTCCACGCGGTGCTGGCCCCCGCGGCGCGACCGCGTGTCATCGCGGACCTGCGGGCGGCGGGCATCCTGCCGGCCGAGCCTGAGCCGGCGCCCAAGCCCCG
>JAJYVM010000490.1 GCA_021792015.1 Bacillota bacterium
AGGACGTCCGCCGGTGGGTGGGGTCGCGTTTCGGCCTCGCGCTGCCCCCCGGGCGCACGGCCGTGTTCGGCGTCTCGGCCGGCGGAGAGCTGGCGCTCGCCATGGGCCTTCGGCATCCGGACAAGTTCGGCGCGGTCTTCTCCGCATCGCCGGGCGCGGGCTACCGGCCGCCGGCGGTGCTGCCGAGTCGGATCCCGCGCACATACCTCGTCGCCGGCACGCTGGAGCCGTTCTTTCTGAACAACGCGGCCCGGTGGGCGGCCGCGCTGCGCGGTGCGGGCGCGGACGTGGTCATGCGCGAGCGGGTCGCGGGCCACGGCGACGCGCTGTGGCGGGCAGAGTTCCCGCTGATGGTGGCGTGGGCGTTTGGATCCTGGCCCTCGGCGGACTGGCGGCAGCCGTCTGACGCGGTACGAGGCTCAGGTCGTGGCTGGCCGCCCCATGGGCAACGCGCCGACCGCAACGCTTTGGCCTGTGCGAATGCGGAGGCCGCCCAACAGCGTGCGTTGGTGCGTGGGCGGCGTGCGCCGCCCACGCAGCGGGCGCGCGCGAAGGGAAGGTGGCAGCCGGTCGCCAGCGGCCGCCGGCCCACGCGTGCAGCCGGCAGTCGCGCACTCCCCTACCGTCCGTCCTCGCCGGAGGGCCGACGCACAGGGCGATGCCCGGCTCCCCTGCCGCTGCGCCTCAGCGATACGGTGGCACAAAACCCACTCGGTCGTCGCCGAACAGCGCCCGGGCCACCGCGAGCTGCCGGCCATCCGCTGTGCAAAAGCGAGTGGTCGCGCCGCGTCGGCGCTGCTGGCGGGCCGTGACGACGGCGGTGCCGAGGTGGATGGCATCCCGCGCGCACACGATTTGCTGCTGGGCCACGGATGCGGCTTCCCGCAAGACCGTGCGCGACACTGCAATGCGGGCGGTTGTGCCAAGGAAGCTCTGCGCCAGGGCGACGAGACGTGCCGCCTGGACCTCCGTCAGCTCTCCGCGGTGGCAGCGGGCATGGATGGCGCTGGGCAGCTCGACCGCGGCGAGCTCGGAGACGGCCGCGACGCCCTGCATGGCTTGCTCGGCCAGGCTCAGGTCGCCTTCGGCGAAGCACAGCCGCAGGATTGCGCTGGAGTCGACCACCGTGACGCTCACGGCTCGCCGCGCACCCAGTCCAAAGCCTCCATGAACCCCGATAGGCACGCGCCCGTGGCAGCGCGCAGCTTGGCGAACTCCGCGGGATCGTAGGCCCGCTCGGGCGGCACGCTGACCAGGAAGCCGAGGCTCCGCCAGCCGTCGTCCCGCGCGGCGCCCAACCCACTGGCCAGGGCCGCGACGGCGGCGTCGTTGAGCGAGCGCCCCTCGACCCGGCTCTTCTCGCGCAGACGTTCCATGAGGTCCTCCGGCACGCGGAGCGTCACTTTCGTGCTCATACTGCCATTGTAGTGGCGCTACGGGGCGGCCGCGGCCAGGGCGCGGGCCAGCGGTGGCACGGCCGCGGCCACCTCGGCCCGCGTGCTGTCCCGGTTGCCCAGCTCCACCAGGACCGCCGCGGGGCTGAGGTCCTGGTTGTAGTCGCCGGGGCCGAGATAGATGCCGCGCAGCAGGCCCGGCGCCTCCGCCTCCAGGGCCGCGGCCAGGGCGCGCGCCCGCGGCAGGCTCCGCCACGCCAGGACGTTGCGCGTGCCGACGACCAGCAGGATCTGCGCCCCGCGGTAGACGCCCGGCGCCACATCGTCGCGGTGGACGTCCACCAGCCAGGCGGGATTCTGCCACGCGTACCGTGCCACGGTGGCGCGCGTCTGCAGGTACGCGAGGGGACCCGCGCCGCCCCCCAGCGCGAGGGTCACGCGCCGGAAGCCCACCTGCCGGAGGGCCGCGGCCAGCAGGGCGGCGGCCGCGCCGACGGTGGCGCCGTCGTCGTAGCGCTCGCGCCGGTGGGTCGTGTAGACCAGGACGGGTCGGTCGGGATGGCGCGGAGCCGGCGCCGCGGCGGGCGCCGGGGCGGGCAGCGGCACCAGGTCGCCGGCGCGCGCCGCAGGCACGGCCCAGGCGGCGTCGGGCCCGGCCGCGAGCAGCACGACGAGGCAGACCAGGACGGCGGGGCGCATGGGCCTAGGTTGCGCTTTTAGAGCGCGACCACCACGCGGCCGCGCACCCGGCCGGCCAGGATCTCCTCGCTCAGGCCCTGCGCCTGCTCGAGGGGCACCACGCGGGAGAGGCCGTCCAGCACGTCGGGCGGCATCTCGCGGGCCAGACGCCCCCAGGCCGCCAGCCGGCGGGCTTGCGGGCAGTAGTTGCTGTCGATGCCCGTCAGCGTGACGCCCCGCAGGATGAAGGGGTAGACCGTCGTGGCCAGGGCGCTGCCGCCGGCCAGCCCGCAGGCGGCCACGCAGCCGTCGCGCGCAGCCGCGCGCAGCAGCCCCGCCAGCGTGTCGCCGCCGACGGTGTCCACGGCGCCCGCCCAGCTCTCGTGCGCCAGCGGCCCGCGCCCGGGCGCCGCCGTGGCCGCGCGGTCCACGATCTCGGCCGCCCCCAAGCCCTTCAGGTAGTCCGCCAGCTCCGGGCGGCCCGTGGAGGCCGCCACCCGGTACCCGGCCCGCGCCAGGAGGGTGACCGCCACGCTGCCGACGCCGCCGCCGGCGCCCGTGACGATCACGCTGGCGCCGGCCGTCACGCCGTGCGCCTGCAGGGCCATGACGGCCAGCATGGCCGTGAAGCCGGCGGTGCCCAGAGCCATGGCCCGCTGCGGGCTCATGCCCGCCGGCAGCGGCACGAGCCACTCCGCCCGCAGCCGCGCCATGCCGGCGTAGCCGCCCCAGTGGTCCTCCCCCAGCCCCCAGCCCGTGGCCAGCACGGGATCGCCCGGCTTGAAGGCCGGGTCGG
>JAJYVM010000491.1 GCA_021792015.1 Bacillota bacterium
GGGCGGCAAGTCGCCCCAGATCGTCTTCGCGGACGCCGACCTGGAGCAGGCGGTGGCCGCCTGCCTCTTCGGGGCATTCTGGCACGCGGGCCAGGTGTGCCAGGCCAGCGGCCGGGTCCTGGTCGCACGCGAGATCTATGACACCTTCGCGGAGCGGCTGGCGGCCGCCGCCGCCCGGCTGCGGGTGGGCTCCGCGCACGATCCCGCGACCGATGTCGGTCCCCTGCGGGAGCGCGAGCGCTTGGACGAGGTGCTGGCCCTCGTGGACGGTGCACGGGCGGAGGGGGCACGCCTGCTCGCGGGTGGCCGGGGATGGTCGGACGGCGGCGCCTTCATGGAGCCGACCGTCTTGGCCGACGTCGATCCGGGGATGACTGTGGCGCAGCGCGAGCTGTTCGCGCCTGTCTGCGTGCTCGTCCCGTTTGACGGCGAGGACGACGCGGTCAGCCTCGCAAATGTGACGGAGTTCGGCCTCGCGGCCGGGGTGTGGACGACCGATCTCAAGCGTGGTCTGCGCCTGGCCCGCCGCATCGAGGCCGGCATCCTCTGGCTCAACAGCTACCTGCTGCTCAGCGCCGTGGCCCCGGTCAGCCCACAGCGGTCGAGCGGCCTCGCCGCCGAGCTTGGGACCGAAGCGCTGCAGCCCTATCAGCTGCGCAAGACGGTGGTGGTCGACCTGAACCCCGAGACCGCGCGCTTCTTCTAGATTCGATAGCCAAGACAGGAGGGCTGGAAGCGGTGCGATTCGCGTTTGCTGACTTCGAGGATGGCTCGGACTGGCTGCATTCGGTGCGCGCTGGGCTGAGCCGGGCGTTCACGGCGCACGGCCACACCCTGGTCCCCCGTCCGGACGACGAGTGCGGCATCGTGTTCCACGCCGTGCGCGAGGATCGTCCCCGGCCCTACCCGCGCAAGTCGCGGGCAACGTTCGTCATCGGGCTGACCGAGATCCCGGACCAGGACCCAGACCCGCTGCACCGCGGCTATCCGCTGCTGGTGCGCTCGATCTCCAACATGCTGCTGCTGGCGGGCGCTGCGGCGCCGGAGCATCCGCTGCGTGGGGCGCACCTGATCACGCCCGAGCTTGGCTGTTATCCGGCGGCGGGCCGCGACGGGGACGCCTTCGAGGACCTGTACGGGCGCCTGACGCCACTGGCCACCAGCCACCTGGTGATCGACAACGTCTTCGACCCCGACCTGCCGCCGGAGCTCTGGGACGGTACTGAGGCCACCGATGACCTCATCTGGGCCAGCCGGCAGCTCGCCGCGATGCACCTGCTGCCGACGCCGTTCCCTGTGGGCGAGGTCCTCGGCCCGGAGGACACCCGCTACCTCAAGCGCCTGTATGGCATCGGCGGCCTGAGCTACGGCAACCTGAGCGTCCGCCACGACGCCACCCGCTTCTGGATGAGCGCGAGCGGCGTCGACAAGGGCAGGCTGGGCCGGGTCGGAGACGACATCCTGCTGGTCAAGGGCTACGATGCCGCGCGCGACGCGATGCTGCTCAGCGTCCGCCCGGACGTCGAGCCGCACCGGGTCTCGGTGGACGCCATCGAGCACCTGCTCATCTACGACGAGCACCCCGAGGTGGGTGCCATCCTCCACGTGCACGCGTGGGTAGACGGCATCCGCACCACGGCGATCAACTACCCCTGCGGCACGATGGAGATGGGCCGGGCCGTGGCGGATGCGATCCGCGACGACCCCGAGCCGCTGCGGGCCGTGGTCGGGCTGCGCAACCACGGGATCACGGCCGTGGGACGCAACCTGCGCGAGATCTTCGAGCGGCTGGGCGATGGCGTCCGGGCGACGGTGCCGATGCGGTAGCGCACGGCCGGGCACGGTGGGGCGGCAGTCGAAACGGGAGGCGACCCTCGCCATGCAGTCCACGACGGAGCCGGCCATGGCGCCGGCGGCCGGACGCAACCCCTTCGAGGAGCGGCCGCGCTTGGTCTTCTGGGAGACCACCCGGGCATGCGCCCTCGCGTGCCGGCACTGCCGAGCGGATGCGCAGACCTCGCCCCTGCCGGGCGAGCTGGGGACGCGTGAGGCCGAGAAGCTGCTCGAGGACATCCGCGGCTTCGGCACGCCCTCGCCGGTTGTGGTCTTCACGGGCGGCGATCCCCTGATGCGGGACGACCTGTGGCTGCTGCTGGAGTACGCGGCCTTCTACCGCCTGCCGGCGGCCGTGTCGCCGGCCGTGACGGCCCGTCTGGATGCGGGGGCCCTGCGGCGCCTCGCCGACTACGGGGTCCAGGCCGCATCGGTCAGCATCGACGCCGACGCCACGGCGCACGACGCCCTGCGCGGGGTTGCCGGCACCCATGCGCGCTCCGTCACCGCCCTGCGCGACGGAGCGGCTGCGGGGCTCCGCATGCAGGTCAACACGGTCGTGATGCGCCATACCGTTCCTGACCTGGCCAAGGTCGCCGCCATGCTGCTCCGGGAGGGCGTGCGCACCTGGGAGGTCTTCTTCCTGGTGGCCACCGGACGGGCCCTTGCCAGCCAGGAGCTCACGCCCCAGGAGATCGACGACGTCTGCCTGTTCCTGCTGGACGCCAACCGCCACGGACTGGTCGTGCGCACGGTCGAGGCGCCCTTCATCCGCCGGGTGCAGGCGGAGCGCCCGGAGGGCGGGCCGCTCTACCGCCGGTTGCGGGCGGAGCTGACGGCGCTGGCGGGCGAGCCGCCGGGTGCGCCGGGGCAGGGCCAAGTCGCCCGCCGCGGTACCCTGGACGGGGACGGAATCCTCTTCATCGCCCATGACGGGCGGATCATGCCGGGCGGGCTGATGCCGCTCGAGCTCGGCAATGTGCGCACCGACTCGCTGGTGGCCGTCTATCGCGATAGCCCG
>JAJYVM010000492.1 GCA_021792015.1 Bacillota bacterium
GCCACGGCGGCGAGGCCGATGCCCAGCGGCAGGGCCTCGTGCGGCGTGATCAGGGCCGTGGCGGCGATGGCCGCCAGCACGACGACCTCCAGCCAGGAGAGCCACGGGTAGAGCGGCACCCTGATCTGCAGCTCGCCCGCGGCCTCCCGCGCGCGGCGGCGGTAGTAGATCTGCGTCAGCACGATCAGCATCCAGATGAAGAGGGCCTGAAAGCCCGTGGCCGTCACCAGGTAGAGGAAGGCCGAGTGCGGCAGGAAGTAGGCCAGGGAGGCGGCCAGGGCCAGGACCAGGCCCGTCAGCATGTTGGCGCGGCGCGGCGTGCGCACGAACTGCGGCGCGTCGCCGCCGCTCGCCATCGCCGCCAGCACGCGGTTGGTGGCGAACAGGCCGGCGGCGAGGGCGGAGAGCACGGCCACCAGGATCACCGCGTTGAAGACGGTGCCGGCCCAGGGCGGGGCGAAGGTGCCGAGGGCCGCGACGAACGGGCTGCGGTTGGTGCTGGGCACGGAGTGGAACGGCACGGCTGCCGTGATGGCCAGGGTGGCCAGCACGTAGAAGGCCAGCACGGCGAGCGTGCTGCGGTGCAGGGCCGTGCCCACCGTCCGCTCGGGCCGCTGCGCCTGGGACGCCGCCATGCCGAGGACACCGGTGCCGGACATGGAGAAGGTGACCAGGACCATGGCCTGGGCGACGCCGCGGCCGCCCGCCGGGAAGAAGCCACCGTGCGCCGTCCAGAGCGCGGGGCTCGGCGCGTGCGCCGCCGGCAAAAGGCGCGTGGCCGCCGCCGCGGCGGCCAGGATGAAGAGGCCGACGGCGCCGACCTTGACCCCGGCCATCGCTGCCTCCACGGTGCCGAAGCCGGCGGTCGGCAGGAAGTTGAGGCCGATGATGACCATGGCGTAGGCCAGGCTGATGCCCCAGACGGGGAAGTGCGGCAGCCACAGGCGCGTGAAGATCGCGCCGGCCGTGGCCTCCGCCGCCAGGTTGAGGACGCTGGAGAACCAGAAGATCCAGCCGCCGATGAACGCGGCCCAGGCGCCGAGGGCATGGCGGCTGTAGTCGATGAACGAGCCCTTCACCGGCACGGCCGCCGCCATCTCGGCGAAGGCGGTGATCTCGACGGCCATGGTGCCGGCGCCGATGGCGAAGGCCAGCGCCACCCCGGGCCCGGCGTAGCGGATGGCCTGGCCGCTGGCCAGGAAGAGGCCCGAGCCCATGATGCCGCCGAGCGTCATCAGGGTCAGGCGGGTGGCGTCGAGGCTCCGCCGGCCGCCGTGCGGGCGCGCGAGTTGCCCGGAGACGGCCGAGCTGCCCGTGCCGCCCGGGCGAACGCGGCGTTTGCTGCCTGCGGGGCTCTTGCTGGCCATGGCCCTAGGTTGCCCGCGCCGCGCGTGTGGAAATCTTGCTGCCGCGGACCGATTGCGGACGGCCCAGAAACGGTAGGATGAAGGTGCGGGGGGGAGCGCCACGATGCCGGCTGGGCCGGGCGGCCACGGGGGCAGCGAGGATCGCGGCGTCCCGCCGTCCTTCCGCTCCGGGGGACAGACCCAGCAGGGCGGGCGGCGCGGCCGCCGCGAGCGGTCCCCCCTGCGCAGGCTGCGCGGCAGCGGCCGGGTCGTGCCCTTCCGCCGGCCGCGCCAGCCCGGATCGCCTGGCGAGCTGGCGCCGCGCCAGTCGCGCCTGCTGGTGGCGGCCCTGGCCACGGCGCTCGCCGTGGTGCTCGTCTTCACGACCTTCGTGCTGCGGCCGCAGATCAGCGCGCCGAGCAGCTACATCGTGCTGCCGGCCGCGCAGTTCCGTCTCAACCAGCCGCAGCTCGTGGAGTTCGCCAGCTATCCGCACGCGCTGCCGGCCCTGGGCACGGGGATGTACGTGGTGCGCCTGACCTCCGGCTGGGAGGCCTTCGCCAATGTGCCGCCGGATCAGGTGCCGAGCACGGCCCCCTCGCGCTGCACCCTCACGTGGTCGGCCCAGATCTCGCGCTTTCTGAACCCCTGCACCGGCGCCGCCTGGCGGATCGACGGCACGCCCGCCGCCCCGGCCGGCACCCGCCTGGCGGACCTGTCGGCCTTCGCGGTCGCCGAGCAGGGCGCGTTCATCGACGTCACCGTGGGCCAGCTGATGCCCTAGCCCGCCCAGCGCCCCAGGCGCTCACCATGTCGTTGTAGCGGAGGGCATCCTCGCGCCGCCCGTTGCGCATGGCCTGCGCATACAGGGCATGGGCGAGCGCGGCCGTCCGCTCGTCGAGGGCCCCATCCAGCGCGTGCCCGCCGACCTCCAACGCCGCATCGGCCACCTCCGCCTCCACAGCTGCCCGGATCGTGACCAGGATCACGCGCATGGCCGGGAGCCCGCCCGTCGCGTGGAAGCGGCCCACCACGGCCAGGGCCGGCCCGACGGCCGCCTGCGGGAGGTCGACGGGTGGGATGCCCATGGCGATCAGGCGGCGAACCGCGGGGCCCAACTCGGCGCGCATCGCCGCCTCGATGGTGGGCCAATCGGCCGAGGTGGCGTCAGCACCGCGGGGCCGGCAGCAGAGGACGATCGTGCAGGCCATGGCGTTACTCCGCAGGCGGCGCAGCCGCTCGCCGTGCTCCGTGCGCACCGGCCATGCCGCCGTGACGCGCAGGTTTGCCGCATCCAGGGCCTGCGCCACCGTTTCCCAGTCCTCGGCCCGCTTCATGCCGTAGAAGAACACCAGCGGGTGCTCGGGATCCGACGCCGCGCGCAGGCTGGCGAACGCCATGGCCAGCCGGGCGCGGGAGGCGGCGCGGGCTGCGCCCGCACCGCCGTGGCGCCGGGCGTCGGCCACAATCTCGGCTGCCTTCGGCGTGAGGGGCGAGGCGAAGAGG
>JAJYVM010000026.1 GCA_021792015.1 Bacillota bacterium
TCCTGTACGCCGGCTCGGCCCTGCTGGGCACGTGCAGCAGCCTGTTCCAACCGGCCCGCCAGGCGGCCGTGCGCCAGGTGGTGCCGGTGGCCGACCTCGTCCCCGCCAACGCCCTCGGCACGGGCACGGCCGGCTTCGTGGCCGTCCTGGGCGCGGCCGGCGGGGGCCTGGTGTCCACCCTGGTGAGTCCGGACATCGCCTTCGTCGTCAACGCTGCCAGCTACCTCTGGTCGGCCGGCTGGATCCTCGCCGCGAGCTGGCGCGAGGCGGCCCCGCCCCCGGGCGCCCGCGCGGGCTATCTGGCCCAGTTGACGGCTGGCGCCCGCGCCCTGGCCGGCCAACGTGTCGTGCTGGCGGTTGTGGTGGCCAGCATGGGCTTCGCGCTGACCTCGGGTCCCTACTATGTGGCCCCGCCCGTGCTGGGCGACCTGGTTTACGGCATGGGCGGCCTCGGCATCGGCCTGCTCTTTGTCGCTGACGGGCTGGGCTTCATCGTCTCCTCGGCCCTGCTGCGCCGAGTTCCCCCGTCCCGCCTGCGCAGTGTCTACGGTGGCAGTTACTTCGTGCAGGCCGTCTTCCTCTGCCTGCTCTGCCTGTCCACGCGCCTCTGGGAGGGCATGGCCGCCATCTTCGTCTCGCAGGTGGCGGCGGGCGCGATCCTGACGCTCACGACCGCCTTCCTGCAGCGGCACGCGCCGCAGGACGTCCAGGGCCGCGTCTTCGCCGTGCAGTCGGCGGCCTCCGGTGCTCTGGGCCAGGCCTCGATCGCCGTGTCGGGCCTGGTGATGGCCCGCTACGGCGTGGCGGCCGTGGGCCTGCCGGTCGCCCTGGTCTGCCTCGCGGCCGGGACACTGTGGCTGAGTCTGACGGCGGGGGAGTCCGTGGCCGTCGCCGCGTGACCATGCGGCCCGCCCAGGAACGATGATCGCCGGGATTGCATCACGCACGCCTGCCGCCGTCCATGGCTCCGGACGTCGCCGGCACGAATTACGGCCGGCGGTCGCCGCCTGGCGCGCCTGACACCCCCGGCCGGCGCCGCGTGACCGTTCCGCCCGCCCAGGAACGGCCACACCCGGCCTGGGCTCCGCCATCCATGGCATCGCGGCACAAAAGAGGTTCGGATTGCGCCCTGCCGAACAGCCAGCCCAAGGGGGTGTCTCCCGTGCCCACACCCGAGGAGATCCAGCAGTTGCGCCAGCTCGACCGCGATCACCTGCTCCACCCCAACGTCGTGCTCGGTGAGTTCGAGCAGGCCGGCGGCACCATCATCGTCGGCGGCGAGGGCGCCACGGTGCGCGATATCGACGGCCGCGAGTACATCGACGCCATCGGCGCGCTCTGGCTCGCCAACGTCGGCTACGGCCGGCCGGAGCTGGCGGCCGCCGCCGCGGCCCAGATGCGCCAGCTGCCCTTTTGGTCCCTCTTCTATGGCTGGAGCAACGTGCCGGCCATCCGCCTGGCGGCGGAGATGGCCCGCATCGCGCCCGAGGGCTTCAACCACGCGTTCTTCACCAGCGGGGGCTCGGAGTCGAACGAGACCAGCATCAAGTTCGCCCGCCTCTTCCACGTGCGCCGCGGCCACCCGAGTAAGCAGATCGTCATCGGCCTGCAGCGGGCCTACCACGGCGTCTCCTACGGCGCCATGACGGCAACCGGCCTGGAGCGCGTGCGCGAGGGCTACGCGCCCCTGGTCGGCGCCTTCGAGCACATCCCCGGCGCCTACTGCTACCGCTGCCCCTTCGGCAAGACCTATCCCGAGTGCCAGGTGGACTGCGCGGACGAGCTCGAGCGCGCCATCACGCGCCTTGGCGCGGGCAACGTCGCCGCCTTCATCGCCGAGCCGATCCAGGGCGTCGGCGGGGTGATCACGCCGCCTCCCGGCTACTACGAGAAGGTGCGCGAGATCTGCGACCGCCACGACGTGCTGTGGATCGCGGACGAGGTGATCTGCGGCTTCGGACGGACGGGCAAGCTCTTCGGCATCGAGAACTGGACCGTGCGCCCGGATCTGATCTCGTGCGCCAAGGGCATCACCAGCGGCTACCTGCCACTAGGCGCCTCGCTCGTCTCCGACAAGGTCTATGAGGCGCTGCGCGGGGACGGCCACCAGAGCCTGAACCACGGCTTCACGTACTCCGGCCACCCGGTCGCCGCCGCCGTGGCCCTGGAGAACATCCGCATCCTGGAGCGCGAGGGCCTGCCGGCGCGCGCCGCGGCCCTCGGCGAGTCGATGCGGGCCCAGTTGCTGGCCCTGAGCAACCCCCACATCGGCGAGGTACGTGGCAAGGGCCTGCTGATCGGCGTCGAGCTGGTGCGGGACCGCGGCACCCGCGAGGCGGTGGAGCTCGCCCCGGCGGTCGAGCTCGCCTGCCGGGCGCGGGGCGTGATCCTGCGCGCCCTGGGCGGCAACATCATCTCCATCTCGCCGCCGCTGGTGATCACCGAGGCGCAGGCCGCCCGCGTGGTCGCGGTGCTGGACGAGGTCGTGCGGCAGGTGTGCGGGGCCTCGGGCCGCGCGGGGCAGGCGGCGCAGTAGCGCGAGCCCAATTCGGGATGTGTCGGTGACGGCCGGGCGATCGCCCTGCCGTCGCGCGCATCGTTCCCGGGTTGGTGGGTGGGCGCCCGCGGGCGGGCCGTCGCCACGGGCCGCGGTGGCCCGTGCCATCACCTTTTCGGCATGGTTGGGGCCACCGCTTTGGCACCGGCTTCAACCCTCCCTTCCGCGCCGTCGATACATGGGGTGCGGGATGCACCCGGAGCCAGGATGGCTCCGGTTGTGCCGGTGGGCACAGGCCAGGAGGGCGACGCGGTTGGACATCGGGACCATTGCGGGCCTTGGGCTGGCGGTCTGCGCCATTGTGGGCAGCACCCTCATGGACGGCGGCAGCATCAACGCCCTGTTCAGCCCATCGGCCCTGGTTCTGGTCATCGGCGGCACGGTCGGCGTCACCATCATCAGCAACGGCCTGCAGCCCGTTCTGGGCCTGCCCAAGCTTCTGGCGCAGACGCTGCGCTCGCGCGCCTACGACCCCCAGGCCACCATCGACCGGCTGGTCCAGTTGGCGCAGAAAGCCCGCCGCGAAGGCCTGCTCTCCCTGGAGAGCGAGATCGCCGACATCGACGACCAGTTTCTGGCGCGCGGCCTGCAGATGGTGGTGGACGGCAGCGACATCGAGGCCGTGCGCAGCGTGCTCGAGACCGACATCGCCTTCATGGAGCGGCGGCACAGCGCCGGCTTCACCATCTTCGAGACGGCCGGCGGGTACGCGCCGACCATGGGCATCATCGGCACGGTCATGGGCCTCATCCACGTGCTGACCAGCCTCGCCGACCCGGGCAGGCTGGGTGCGGCCATCGCCTCGGCCTTCCTGGCCACCTTCTACGGCATCTCCACGGCCAACGTCTTCTGGCTGCCCATCGCGAGCCAGCTCAAGGCCAAGACCCAGCGCGAGACGGACGAGCGCGCGCTCTGCCTGGAGGGCATCCTGTCGATCCAGAGCGGAGACAACCCGAGCACGGTGCGCGACAAGCTGGCCGTCTTCCTGCCGCCGTCCGTGGTGGCCAAGGGCGGGGCCGGCGGCGGCGAGGGCGGCCCGGGCGAGGCGGCGGCCCAGGCGGGGGGCAGCGGTGGCTAGGCGGCGCGGCGACGAGCACAGCGGCGGCGGCGGCCATGACGGCGCGGGGTCCATGCGCTGGCTTCTCACGTACGCCGACCTCATCACCCTGCTGATGGTCTTCTTCGTGGTCCTCTACTCGATCTCCGAGGTCAACCAGAGCAAGTACATCGCCCTGACCAGCGCCATCCGCGCCGCGTTCGCCCTGCAGGCCGACAGCGGCAACGCGGCGATCTCCACCTCGCCCAGCCCATCGCTCAACGCCGCCAACCTGCCCCAGACGGGGTCGGAGAACGGGCTGCTGCAGGCCGTCGGCGCCCAGGTCCTGGACAAGGTGAAGAGCCAGCACGTGCAGCAGGCCGTCCGGGTCCTGGTGACGCCGCAGGGCCTGCGCGTCTCCTTCCGGGCGCAGGCGATCTTCTTCGCCAAGGACAGCGCCGAGATCACGCCGGCCTTTCAGCGCCTGCTGCTCGCCATCGCCCCGATGCTGCGGCCGCTGCCCAACCAGATCCAGGTCCAGGGCTACACGGACAACGAGCCGAACCCCGTGGAGACCTCCTGGGAGCTGTCCGCGACCCGCGCGGTCAACGTCCTGCAGTACCTGGTCAAGAAGGGCGGCATCGACCCGACCAGGATCTCGGCCGTCGCCTTCGGCCAGTTCCACCCGCTGTACTCCAACGCGACGCCGCAGGGCCAGGCGAAAAACCGCAGCGTCGACCTGCTGATCACCGCCACCGCCAAGCCGGTGCAGCCGGTCCCCGTTTCGGCCACGCCCTCGGCGAGCACCGCGCCCACCGCGACGGCCAAATCCGCGGCGGCAGCCACGTCCAAGGCAGCGGCCGGGGCGGCGTCGAAGGCGACCGGCGGGGGCGGGTAGGGTCTTGATGCGGCGAGGGTGGGGCGAGCGCGCAAATGGGGGCGGGTCGCGCCGCTACCAGGCGCGCAGGCTGCGGGGGGTCACCGCGAAGAGTGCCGTCGCGCCACGGGACCTGGCGGGGTCCCAAGCGTACTTGGCCCGAAAGGCGGCGAGCGCCTCGGTGGGCAGTGCATTCGGCGCGATGCGGGACGCGGGGCCCTGGATGATGACCGCGTGCGAGGCGCCCTCCTGGCCCCCGCGCTCGATCACGGCCACGACCTCCGGCCGCTCGAGGATGTTGCGCACCTTGACCGTATCCATGTCGGTGCCGAAATACAGCCGGCCATCGTGCCAGACGAACCAGATGGGAACGGCGTGGGGGCGGCCGTCCGCCCGCACCGTCGCGAGCACCATGATCTTGCTCTCCGCCAGCAGGGCCGCCGCGCGGGCATCCAGTCGCATCGCATCCGCCTCCCCACGTGGCCGGTCCGGGACGGCGCGCTCCGCCCACGCTATTGTCCGTGGGCCCGTCCTGGTGTGTCAACGCGCGCGGGCGCCGCTGCCGGCGGCTGCGGCGGCGCCCGGCGCGCGGGGTCTGCTGACCCCCGGGCGGTGCCCGCGATGACCGTCAGGGATGGCCGCGGCAACATGGTCGCCGACCGCGCGGTGTTCGCCCGGCGGTTCGGACAGCGGCTCCTCGGCCGCATGGGATCGCCGGAGCTGCGGCCGGGGGAGGGGCTGCTCCTCAAGCCCTGCGCCTCCGTGCACACCTGCTTCTGCCGCGGCGCCATGGACCTGGTGTTCCTGGATGACGCCGACCGCGTGCTGGAGGTCGCCGCGGCCGTGCGCCCGTGGCGGTTCCGCGGCCACCGGCGGGCAGCCGCCGTCCTGGAGCTGGCCCCCGGCGCCGCCGCCGGCCTGGTCGCGGGCGAGCCTCTCCGCTTCGGGCACGACCGCTCGCAACCCCCGCGCCGCACCGCCCAAGCCGCACCGGCGTGCGCTGTCGAATCGGGGTTCCGCCGGCGTCCGAGCCCGGCGTGCCGAGCAGTTCTCAACCCCACCCCTTGGACGTAAGGATGCGGGCGAAAGGGGGGAGGGACATGAGACGGTGGAAGGGGGCGAGCCGGTGGGGGACCGCCGTGCTCGCGGCTTGCCTCATGGCGGCGGCGGCGGGGTGTGGCCAGCTGTTCTCGGCGTCCAGCTCGACGAGCGCCACAGCGCCCGCGAACCAGCAGAGTCTCGCCCAGCGGGTGAGCCAGCTCGAGGCGACGGTGAGCGAGCTGCAGGCCGCGGTGGCGGGCCTGAGCGGCAACCAGGGCGGCTCGGTGGCCGCCACCTCCTCCGGTACCGGAGGCGCACAGGCCATGGTCACGGCGAGCTACCTCAACGTCCGCAGAAGTCCGGACGTCAACTCGATGCGCGTCGGCGTGCTCAAGCAGGACACGGTCGTCTCGGTGATGGCGCAGTCGGGCAACTGGTCGCAGGTCAAGTACGGGCCCGTCTCCGGCTGGGTCGACAGCTCGTGGCTGACGACGCCGAACGGCACCAGCCCGGGCACGGCGACGAGCGGTGCGCCGGCCGGCACCGGCGGCAGCAGCACCGGCACCGGCGGCAGCAGCACCGGCTCGGGCACGAGCCAGGGCAGCGGCACCAGCACCAGCACCGGCGGCAGCACGGGCGGCTGACCGCGGTCGTCCCCGCGCCGGCCTGAGCGGCGTCCCGCGATCCGACCCGCGACCCGCAGCATCAGCGTGCCGGCGGTCGGACCCATCTCCCCGCGGACGCGCGCCCCGGCACCGTCGCATTCGGTGCGCGCCCCGGTTCCGTGGGCTCCCGGTCCCGGGATCCCCGGCCCACCACCGGGCCGCGGGCTCCTGCCCCGATGTCCCGGTCTTGGCCCGAGGCGCGTGCGTCCCCGGCCCGCGCGGCCGGGGACCCGGACCCCCGGGCAGCAGGCCCCACTCCCGCGCCGGAGTGGGGCCTGCCCGTGCCCGCCGCCCAAGGCGTGACAGCTCCCCGCTGAGCCTGAGGCTGCGGCTGCGCCGGGACCCCGTGTCCGCGGTCCGGCCGACCCTCGGCCACGTCTTTTGCGCTGAGGCAACCAACCCCATTCGGGTACCCTTTTCTGTGAGGCCAGCCGATTTCTTGACGCTGCCAACGGCGGTGGCTAGAATGGACCCGCGGACAATCAGGAATCGCCGTTTCGCCTCAAAGGGTTGGGGCAGCGCAAGCCGCCCAATCTTCTTCCCCCGCAGGCGAATGCGACGGTCCCGTCCGGCCCCCGGGCCGGAATCGCACGAGAAGGGGGAATTTTTATTTGGCCGAGCAGCACCTCACGCGGGGGCGCCACATCCTGTTCGACGTCTGGGGCGTCGATCCCGACCTTCTGAACGACGTGGCGCGCATGCGCGCCGCGATGCTTGACGCCGCCGACGCCGCCGGCGCCACCGTCGTGGATGATCGCTTCCACCGCTTCCCGGTCCAGGGCCTCTCCGGAGTCATCGTTCTCGCCGAGTCCCACATCTCCGTGCATACGTTTCCTGAGCACAACTACGCCGCCTTTGACGTCTTCACGTGCGGCTCGCACGTGGACCCCGAGGAGGCCTGCCGCCACCTGCTGCGCGAGCTGCACGCCGAGCGCTGGTTCGTCCGCCGCGTGCTGCGCGGCATGGAGGACGGCATCGTCGAGCTGCAGGAGGCCGGGGCCGCCGGCTGAATTCCCCAAAGGCGCAGCTTGGGTCGGGCCCCCTGTGGGGGGCCCGTTTCATCCGCTCCTGTTGTTGCATAACTATGCATTAGGTGGTATACTCATGCGCATCGGAGGTGCGCGGCAGCTTGTGGAACCGCATTGCGGGCGGCGGCGTCACGTCGGCGCCAGGCTTCAGGGCCGCCTCGATCTCGGCGGGAATCCGCTACCAGGGGCGCGATGACCTGGCCCTGGTGGTGGCGGACGGCCCGTGCGCGGTCGCCGGCGTCTTCACCAGCAACCGCGCGCAGGCCGCCCCGGTCATCCTCAGCCGGCAGCACGTGGCCGGCGGCACGGGCAGGGCCGTCGTCGTCAACGCGGGCTGCGCCAACTGCGGCACGGGAGCCGGCGGGCTGGAGGACGCCCGCGCCATGGCCGCCGCCGCCGGCAGGGCCCTCGACTGCCCGCCCGAGCAGGTGGTCGTCTGCTCCACCGGCACCATCGGCCCGCGCCTGCCGATGGACAGGGTGCTGCCCGCGATCGCCGGCGCGGCGGGCCGGTTGTCACGGGACGGCGCGGCCGTCGCGAAGGCCATCATGACGACCGACACCCGCTCGAAGGAGGCCGCGGCCAGCGACGGGCGCTTCACGATCGGCGGTATGTGCAAGGGGGTCGGCATGATCCATCCCAACATGGCGACCATGCTGGCCTTTGTCACCAGCGACGCGGCGGTGCCGGCACAGGCCCTGCGGCCCATCGTCAAGCGGGTCGCGGACCGCACCTTCAACATGGTGACCGTCGACGGCGACGAGAGCACCAACGACACCTTCGTGGTGATGTGCGGCGGCAAGGCCGGCACCCCGGACCTGGACGCGTTCGAGGCCGGCCTCACCATGGTCTGCACGGACCTGGCCAAGCAGATGGCCGCCGACGGCGAGGGCGCGACGCGCCTGCTCGAGGTGGTGGTGGCTGGCGCCGCGAGCGAGGCCGATGCCAGGAAGGCCGCGCGTGCGGTCACTGCAAGCAGCCTGGTCAAGACGGCGGTATTTGGCAAGGACGCCAACTGGGGAAGGATCCTGTGCGCCATCGGGTACTCGGGGGCGGAATTCAACGTCGAGGACGTCGATCTTGCGGTTGGCGACATCCCTGTCGCGGCCAAGGGCGTTGAGGTGCCCTTTGACGAGGGTGCCGTGTCGGCCGCCCTGGGCGGCGACGTCGTTCGCTTCGACATCCGGCTTGGACGTGGCCCCGGCAGGGCCACGTCCTGGGGCTGCGACCTCAGCTACGACTACGTGAAGATCAACGGGTCCTACCGGACGTGACCCAGGCCGCGTGCGAGGTGCGGGTGCGGGACGACGCGCCGCCGACCGGCGAGGAGCTGGCGGCGCTGCGTGCCGCGGCCGGCTGGTCGAGCTATCCCGCCGAGGATATGGCCAAGTCGGTCACGGTCGGGCGCTGGGTGACCGCGCGCCTCGGCGACGGCAGGCTGGTCGGCACGGGCCGCTGCATGAGCGACGGCGTGCTGTACGCGAGCATATGGGACATGGTGGTGCTGCCCGGCTACCAGCGGCGGGGCATCGGCCGCCGCATCTTCGAGGAGCTGCTCCGGCCCCTTGGCGGGCACAGCCTGGTCGCGCTGGTGGCGACCCCGGCCGGGCAGCCGCTGTACCGGCAGTATGGATTCGCGCCCGAGAGCCGCGGAAGCCAGGCCCTGCTCTGGAGGCCAAAGGTCTATGACCGTCGTTAAGATTGGCGGCGCGGCCCTCCAGGGCCGCGCCGATCCGGCAATCACCGACATCGCTTCCCTCGCGGGCCACCGGCTGCTGGTGGTCCATGGCGGCGGGCCGGAGATCACGGCCTGGTCCAAGCGCGTGGGCATCGAGACGCAATTCGTGGACGGCCGCCGCGTCACGGATCCGGATACGGCCGACGTGGCCGAGATGGTGTTGGCGGGCCGGGTGGGTCGCGCCTTGGCCCATGCGCTGACCGCCATGGGTAGCCCCGCCGTCTCCCTCTGCGGCAAGGATGCGGGCCTGTTCACGGCTGAGCCCCTGGATCCGGCGCTCGGGCAGGTCGGCCGCGTGGGCGCGGTGAACCCCACGGTGTTGGAGGCCATGTGGTCGGCGGGGATCGTGCCCGTGGTGGCGCCCATCGGTCCGGGTCCGCATGGGCGCACGTTCAACATCAATGGCGACGATGCCGCCGCGGATTTGGCCGTCGCCCTGGGCGCCGATGCGCTGGTCTTGGCAAGCGACGTGCCCGGTGTGCTGGTCGACGGCCGGGCGCTGCCGCACTGCACGGCCCAGGACACCCACCGCCTGATCGCCGCCGGCGTGATCAAGGGCGGCATGGTGCCGAAGGTGCAGGCCTGCCTGCGGGCGCTGGCCGGGGGCGTGCGTCACGCGACCATCGTGGACGGGAGCGTGCCCGGCGCGGTCGCCGCGGCCGTGGTTGGCGACGCAATCGGCACGAAATTCGTCGCTTAGGGGGCGATGGCAATCGCTGACGCGATCGCCGATGACAGGGCCTATGTGATGCAGAACTATGGGCGGGCGCCGATGGTGCTCGCCCGCGGCGAGGGCGCCTACGTCTGGGACACGGAGGGCAGGCGCTACCTCGACTGCCTGGCGGGGATCGGCGTGATGAACGTCGGCCACGCCCATCCGGCCGTCGCGGCGGCTGTCCGCGAGCAGATCGGCCAGATCGCCCACACCAGCAACCTCTACTACAACGAGACGCAGCCGGCCCTCGGCCGGCGGCTGGTGAGCCTCAGCTTCCCGGGCCGCGCCTTCTTCTGCAACAGCGGCACGGAGGCCAACGAGGCCGCCATCAAGCTGGCGCGGAAGCGCCACGCGAAAGCGGGGCGCCCTGACCGGTACGAGGTCATTTCCTTTACCGGCAGCTTTCACGGTCGGACGTACGGCTCGTTGGCTGCTACGGCGGAGGTCCACTACCAAGAGGGCTTTGGGCCCATGCCGGAAGGCTTCCGGGTGCTGCCTTTCAATGATCTCGACGCGGTGCGGGCGGCGGTCGGCCCCCAGACGGCCGCCATCATCGTGGAGCCCGTTCAGGGCGAGGGCGGCGTCAATCCGGCCGACCCCGCCTTTCTGCGCGGCCTCCGCGACCTCGCGGACCAACATGACATCTGCCTGATCTTCGACGAGGTGCAGTGCGGCATGGGGCGCACGGGCCGGATGTTCGCCCACCAGAAGTACGGCGTGCTGCCCGACGTCATGACCCTCGCCAAGGCCCTTGGCGGTGGTTTGCCGATTGGGGCCGTCATCGGCCGCGGCGAGTGGGGCGACGTCCTGTCACCCGGCGATCACGGCACCACCTTCGGCGGCGGGCCGCTCGTCTGCGCGGCCGCGCTTGCCACGCTGGACGTGCTGGAGGGCGAGAACCTGCCCGAGCGGGCCGAGCGCGTCGGCAACGTGCTGGTCGAGGCGCTGAAGAAGGCGCTGGCGGGTCTGGACGCCGTCAAGGAGATTCGCGCCTCCGGCCTGATGGTCGGCATCGAGCTCACATTCCCCGGGCGCGACCTGGTCGAGCAGGCGCGCCAGAAGGGCCTCTTGATCAACTGCACGGCGGGCTCCGTGATCCGGCTGCTGCCGCCGCTGGTGCTGACGGAGGCCCAGGCATCTGAGGCGGCCGCCATCGTGGGGGACGTGGTCGCGACGGCGGCGAAGGCGCGGCTGAGCGCGTGATTGGTCGCGCCACGGATTGCATCACGCAAACCTGCCGCCATCCCTGGCTCCGGGCGTGGCGCGGCACAACCTGGCAGCCTGGCTCGGATTTGACGGAGTAAGCCGCTGGCGCGCCTCCATACTACGAACGACACGTTCGGGTAGGAGGTGGACGTCATGGCTCAGGGTTCGCAGAGCAACCGCGCACTGGTTCGCGGTGCCGAGCAGGCGCTCGACCAGCTCAAGTACGAGGTTGCGCACGAGATCGGGGTCAACCCGCCCCAGGACGGGTACTGGGGCGAGCTGCCGGCGCGGCAGTGCGGCGCGGTCGGCGGTCACATGGTTCGCCGCATGATCGAGCAGGCCGAGCAGAATCTGGCCGGCCGCACCTTCACGCGCTAAGCTCCGCGGGTGCTGCACGTTCCCTGCGCCGCCCCACCGGTTCGTCCGGGGGGGCGGCTGCGCATCCGGTGGGTGCGGTGCGGGAGAGCGGCTCCCGCCACGCCGACCCATCCTGGCGGCCCGGGCCACCTTCGCCTCCACCGCTCCCGCGGCCCCGGCTCCCATCATCCTGACCCCCAGCGTGGCCAATTTCGGCGTATGCTGGCGGTGGATGGCGCCGGTGCCAAGCCCCTGCCGGCTGTGGACCGGCCGCGAGGGAGGTGGCCCGCATGGCTGAGATTCACCGTGGGGGACAGCCTCGCAGCGGGGATGGCGAGGAGACCCAGTTCACGCGCATCCTGCCCGGCAAGAGCGACCGCCAGCCGTCGCCGCACGACGTCCTGCTGGCCGTGCACAGGGCCCTGCAGGAGAAGGGGTACGACCCGATCCGCCAGATCGCCCACTACCTGCTTTCGGGAGAGCCGGCGTACATCACCGCCCACCAGGGTGCGCGCAGCCTGATCACGCGCTGCGAGCGCGACGAGATCCTGGAGGAGTTGGTCGGGTTCTACGTCTCGCACCTGGTGGAACGGCGGGTATAGGCCGACGCCGCCGCGGGCACGATTTGTGTTGCGAGACCGAACGGTCGTGGGCGGAAACGAACCGAACCGCGAGGTCTCCGGATGGGCTGGTCCTATGGACCAGCCCTTTTTCCCTGAGCCCCATGCCGGAGATCCGGTCCCCGGGGTGCCGCTCGCATGAAGGTCAGCACGGAGACGCCATACTACGACCAGCACCGCCAACGGTCCCACCGGCGCGGATTCTGGCGGATGACGCGCCAGGCGCGCGTCGGGCCCGGAGCCGAGGGAGGCTCCGGGGCCGGGGTTGGCTCCGCGCGCAGCAGGCGGACCGGGGCGGGGCGTGGAGGGGTGGGACCGCCCATGAAGGCGACCGGCATCGTGCGCCGCATCGACGATCTCGGCCGGATTGTGATCCCCATCGAGATCCGGCGCGACATGAACATCCGTGACGGCGACCCCCTGGAGATCTTCGTCGACAAAAACGGCGAGGTCATCCTGAAGAAGTACTCGGCCATCGCCGACCTGGGCTCGTTCGCGCAGGGGATCGTGAACGCGCTGCACGAGAGCACCGGCCTGCTGGCCCTGCTGACCGACCGCGACGCGGTCGTGACCCTGGCCGGCGCCGCGGAGCGGGAGTTCGTCGGCCGCCGCGTGGGGACCGCGGTGTACCGGGCGATGGACAACCGCGAGACCGTCGTCTTCACGGCCCGCGAGCACACGCAGCCCGGAAGCGTGATCGCCGAGGGCGGCGATTCCGCCTTCACCTCCGAGGTCATCGCCCCCATTGTCGTCGGCGGCGACCCCGTGGGGACGGTCGTCCTGGCCACGACCGACGCCGGCAAGAGCGTGGGCGAGCTCGAGACCAAGCTCACCCAGTCCGCGGCCGGCTTCCTGGCCCGCCACATGGAGGAGTAGGGGTGCGGGCGCCCGCCGCCGAAATCGGGAGGCGGGAGGGAAGCCCGCGGTGCCGATCTACCGCCTGGGCGCCGATGTCCCGGAGGTGGCCCAGGACGTCTTCATCGCCCCTGGCGCGCAGGTGCTGGGGCGCGTGCGCCTCGCCCGCGGCAGCAGCGTCTGGTACAACGCCGTGCTGCGCGGCGACGTCGACACCATCGAGATCGGAGAGCACAGCAACATCCAGGATGGGTGCGTCGTCCACGTGGACGCCGGCTTCCCGTGCCGGGTGGGGCGCAGCGTCACCGTCGGCCACAACGCCATCCTGCATGGCTGCACCGTTGAGGATGGCGCGCTGGTCGGCATGGGCGCGACGCTGCTGAACGGCAGCCGCGTGGGGCGCGGCGCGGTGGTCGCCGCTGGGGCGCTGGTGCCGGAAGGGGCGGAGATCCCCGCCGGCATGCTGGCCATGGGCGTTCCGGCCCGGGTCGTGCGGCCGCTGCGCGAGGAGGAGGCCGCGCGCACCATCGCGGGTGCCGGTCACTACGTCGAGCTCGCCGGGCGTCACCGCGAGGCGGGGCCGGGGTAGAGCGGACCGGAGCGGGACTGGATCCTCATCAGCGGTCGCCCCGGCCCGGGCGCGCCAGCCCTCTGCACGGGCGATCGGGGTGCGGCGGCAGCGCCCGGCCGCGTTCCCTGTGCGGCGGCCGGACTCAGCGGTGGCTCCGCGCCGCGGGCCGGCCGGGACGCTCCGCCGCCTGGAGCCACACCACGGCGAGGGGCCGCCCGAACAGCCTGCGGAAGTCCTCGCCCTGCTCTGGCGCCAGCGCCTGGCCGTATTCCTCCGCCGAGGCGAGCGGCAGGCCCAGGCGCACCAGCGACGGCGAGGCCGTGACCTCCAGCGGGGCGCGCAGGGGGGCGGGCAGGATGTCGGCCAGCCCGTCCGCGATGGCGCAGAGCAGCCCCAGCCGGGCCGCCACGATCTCGTCCGCCGCGGCGGCGCCGGTCTCCGCCCACCGCTCGCGGTGTCCCGCCAGCTTCTCGAACGCGCCGGCGGCGGCCGCCAGATTGCGCTCGCGCTGGCTGAGCCCGTGCAGCGGCGCGTGGCGGATCAGGTAGGCCGTGTGCGTGTCACGCGCGTAGTAGTCGACGGCTGTCCCGGCGTCGCGCAGCTCGGAGGCCACCCGCAGCGCCCGGCGCTCCGCCTCGCCCAGGGTGTGGAGCGGCTGGAGGCCGTCGAACAGCTGCAGGGCCAGGGCTGTCACCCGCGCCGCCCGCCGCGGGCTGATGCCGAATTGGCTTCGGCAGTTGCGCAGGCTCGCCTCCAACGGGTCGGAGACCGCCTGCCCCGCGTCGGCGCCGCCGCCGGGCGGGCCCTCGCCTCGGCCGTCTGCCCCCAGGGCGTGCAACAGCAGGCCGTCGCGCAGGCCCTGGCCGCTCACCACGATCCGCTCGGCACCGACGCGCGCCACAAGCTCCGCGATGATGGCCAGCCCGGCCACGATGATGTCGGCCCGGTGGCTCGGCACGCCCTGGACGGAGGTCCTCCGCGCGGCCGGCAGCCGCGCCAGCTCTTTGGCCAGCTGGGCCGGCAGGGCGGCCGCCACCTGGGTGCCATGCAGCGGCTCGCGCAGCCCCTGCCGCCGCTGGCTCACCTTGGCCAGGGCGCGGAAGGTGCCGCCGATGCCGACGATCGGCAGGCCCCGGGCCTCGTCGAGCCAGCCCAAGCCGGCCCACACCGCGGCCAGCTCGCGGTGCAGGGCCCGCACCCCGTCCCGCCGCGGCGGGTCGTCCGGCAGCCAGCGCGCGGTGGCGTTGACGGCGCCGACGGGGACGCTCTCGTGGCTGCCCATCCGCCGGTCGCGGAAGACGGTGACCTCGGTGCTGGCGCCGCCGACGTCCATCATGAGCCCCTCGCGGATCTCCAGTCCGGCCAGACCGCCGAGAAAGCCCATCTCCGCCTCGGCCCGGCCCTCGAGAATGCGGCAGGCGACGCCCGTCTCCGCCCGCAGCGACGCCACGAAGGCGGGCCCGTTGTCCGCCTGGCGGACGGCGGCCGTGGCCGCCGCCAGGATCTCCTTCACGCCGTAGTCCTGGCAGACGCGGCGAAAGCGCCGCAGGACGGTGGCCGTGCGCCGCAGCGCGCCGCCGTCGAGGTGGCTGCCTTCCCGCGCGAGGCGCAGCACCTCACGGCGCGCGGTCAACAGGCGCCAGCCGCCGGCCGCGTCCGCCGCATATACCGCGAGACGGACGGTGTTGGAGCCCACGTCGATCACGCCGATGACGCGGCTCACGCGCGCGCGACGGCTTCCGGCATGCCGGTGAAGGTGGCCTCGCGGTCGAAGACCGCCGCGAAGAGCGTGGCCTTTCGGCGCAGGACACGCTGCAGGCTGGCCAGGTCGACCCCGCCCACCTCGACGGACACTGCCCGCGCGCCGATCCGGCACGAGCCGATGGTTGCGGTGCCCTCGTGGTTGTAGTCGAGGCCATCCGCCAGCCGCAGGACCGCCGCCATCTGCCCGAAGCGCGCGCCCTCTTCGCGACTCCAGGCCCGTGGCGGCTTGGGCAGGCGCTTGCGGTGTCCGCGCGCCAGCAGGGCCAGCCGCACCCGGTCGCTGGAGGGGTACTCCTCGAGCAGGTCGTCCGCGAGGATGAGATAGGCGCTGTGCCGGTGGTGGCGGCGCCCGCTGATGTAGTAGCCGACATCGTGCACGGTCGCGGCATGGCGCAGCAGCGCCCGGTCCTCCGCCCGGAAGCGCAGGATGGGTGCGAGCCGGTCGGCGAGCTGGTCGGCGAGGCGCGCCACCGTGGTCGCGTGGCCCTCATCGTACGCGTACTTCTCGGCGAAGCGCCGGACCATCGCATCCAGGTCCGCCGAGGCAGCGCCGGCCGTCATTCCATCGCCTCCAAGCCCGCGATGACCGCATCGCGAATGTGGCGCTGAAGCTCGGCCGGCGTGGCGTCGCCGTCCAGGGTGAGGACGTGCGGGCCGTCTCCGCTCACCAGCGACTCGAACTCCCGCGCCACGGCAGTCTGATAGGCGCGGAACGCGGCGCCGACGCTCGGGCCATGGCTCGCGTCGACCCCGTGCTCCCAGTCGCGCAGGGCGGTGCCGGCGCGGAGCAGGCGGTCAAGCTGGCGCGCCGGGTCCGAGCGCAGGTAGATGGAGACGTGCGCGTGGGGAAGGGCCTCCGCGACCCGGCCGGCCCAGCCGACATCCAGCCTGCGGGCGCCCGCGTGCGCCAGAAGGGTGAGGCGGTAGCGGTCGACGATGACCACGGAGCCAGCCGCCAGGGCAGGCGCCACGGCCTGCTGCCACGTGTCGGCGAGCTCCGTCAGCCGGAAGAGGAACGGCGGCACCCGCATGACGGCCGGCCAGCGAGGCGGCGCGCCGCCCTGGGGCACAAGCCATGCCCCTTCCCCGTCCGGCTGCGCCAGCTCCGCCGGCACGCCCGCGCCGTCCAGGCTCTGGCGCAGCAGGAGCGCCTGCTCGGCGGTGCCGCTGCCCGGCCCGCCCTCGAGAGCGACCAGCAGCCCGGGCCCACCCAGATCACCCATGGCCTTCGTCCCCCGCGGTACTGGCCCCAGCAGGCCGCGCCGGACGGCAGACCTCGGCGTCGCGCGCGGCGCTTGTCATCTGGCGCCGCATTGCCGCTCGCGGATGCCCGTGCGGCTCACGCATGGCCCTGTCCCTCTGTCGCCT
>JAJYVM010000493.1 GCA_021792015.1 Bacillota bacterium
CAGCGCCGCTCGCACCGCCCGCTGCAGCCGCGCCCCTCCATCCCCCGGGGACGCGACATCCCGGCACCACGGGGGCAGCGTGCGGAAGCGCAGGTGGCCGCCCGCCTGCGCGGTGTCCCGGCCGAGCTCGACCACCGGTGCGCCCCTGGGCAGCGCCAGGTGCAGCACGCCGGCCGTCGGCTGCAGCGTGCCGAACCAGGAGAGCCCCCTCACCCGGTCGGCCCAGCAGTGCCAGAGAGTCGCCGTGGCGGAGATCGGCACGATCGCCTCGACGTGGAGGGCACCCGAGCCGGCAAGGCCGAACAGGCGCGCGTCACGCGCGCCCCAAATCGCCTCCGCCTCGTCCCCGTACGTGGCGACCACGCCCGGTGCGAAGCGCGCCACGGCCTCCTCCACGTCCGCCGCCTCGCCCTCCCAGCGGGTCAGGAGCCGCCACCCCCCGTCATCATCGGGCACCACCTCGACCGCAACCGGCCCCTGCGGCCAGCGCAGCAGCGGTCGCGCGGCCTCGCAGGCGGCCTCCGCGCTTTCGAAAGGCATGGCGACGGTCGCGACGCACTCCGGCCGCGGCGCCACCCGCAGCGCCACCTCGACCAGCACGCCGAGGGTGCCATAGGAGCCGATGAAGAGCCGCGTCAGGTCGTAGCCGGCCACGTTCTTGATCATCTCGCCGCCCGCCCGCACCGTGCGGCCGTCCGCCAACACAGCGCGAACGCCAAGCGCCCAGTCGCGGACGGCTCCGCCGGCGCGGCGGGTGCCGGCCGTGGCGGCGGCGATGTGGCCGCCCACCGTGGAGGCGCCGGTGTCGCCCACGGCCGGCGGATACCAGAGGCCGTGCTCGCCGAGGTGCGCCTGCAGCTCGGTGAGCAGGGTGCTCGCGGCCGCGCGGACGGTCAGGTTCGCGGGGTTCAGGGCCACGCGCGGCGGCAGGCCACCGGTCTCCAGAACCACGGCGCCCGGATCAGGGCTGGCCCAGCGCGCCGACTGGCGGCCGCCGCCCACGATCCGCACCTGTCGGCTGTCGCGCGCAGCGTCGGCGAGCACAGTCAAGAGTTCGTTCTCGGTCTCGGGACCGCTCACAGCCGTCCCCCTCACACGTTCCGGCGCGGGGCCGGGATGGCCTTGCCCGGGTTGAGAACCTCGTCCGGGTCGAGCGCGCGCTTGAGGCGCTGCATGACCTCAAGCTCGGCGGGTCCGTATTGCAGCGGCAGGGTGGGGAGCTTGTCGATCCCCACGCCGTGCTCGCCCGTGACCGAGCCGCCCAGCTTCACGCAGGCGGCGACGATCTCGTGGTCGGCAGCCTTCATGCGCTCGACCTCGTCGTGGTCCTGCGGGTTGAAGGGGATGAGGGGGTGCAGGTTGCCGTCGCCGGCGTGGGCGACGGTGACGACCTGCACCCGCCACTTGCGGCCGATCGCCTCCACCGCCCGCAGGGCCTCCACCATTCGATCGCGCGGCACGGTGACGTCCTGGGTCCAGACGTGGGCGCTCAGCCGGGCCGCCGCACCGTAGGCGACCCGCCGTCCGAGCCAGAGGGCGTCCTGCTCGGCCTGGTCCCGCGCCGAGCGGACCTGGCGCGCACCCGAACCCGTCGCGATCTCCGCGATGCGGGCAGCCGCGCGCTCGACGGCCGCCGGCGTCCCGTCAACCTCGATCAGCAGCACGGCGTCGGCGTCGGCCGGGTAACCGGCATGCGCGAACGGTTCGACGCAAGCGATCATCCCGCGATCGAGCAACTCGATGCTGGCCGGCACCAGCCGCGCCGCGACGATGGCGGAGACGGTGGTGGCCGCCGCCTCCAACTGGTCGTACACGGCGAGAATGGTCCGGCGGCTGGGCGGCAGCGGCAGGATGTGCAGGTCGATGGCGGTGACCACGGCCAGGGTTCCCTCGGCACCCACCAGCAGCGCCAGGAGATCGTAGCCGGGCGGCGCCTCCTGCGTGCGGCCGCCGACTCGGACCACCTCGCCGTCGGCGAGGACCACCTCCAATCCACGCACGTGGTTGGTCGTGACCCCGTATTTCAGGCAGTGGGGCCCGCCGGAGTTCTCGGCGACGTTGCCGCCAAGGGTCGAGACCCTGTGGCTGCCGGGGTCGGCGGCAAAGAAGAACCCGTGGGGCGCCAGCGCCTGCTGCAGTTGGATGTTGGGGACGCCCGGCTGCACGGCGGCGATGCGGTCGTCGGGATCGATCGCCAGGATGCGGTTCATGCGGTTCATGGCCAGCACCAGGCCGCCCCGGACCGGAAGCGTGCCGCCGCTGATGTTGGTTCCGGCCCCGCGTGGCACGACGGGTAACCCGTGACGTCGGGCGATCCGCACAGCCTCCACGACTTCGGCGGTCGACTCCGGGAAGAAGACGGCGTCGCACAGGTACTTCTCGCCGGTGGCGTCGTATGCGTACGCCATGCGGTCGCGGGAATCCGTGAGGACGCGGCGGGGACCGAACGCCTGGACCAACGCGGCCCGTCCCTGTTCGCTCGTCGACCACACCCCCGTTCTGCCGCCCCCCGCCGTCAGGGAAATTAGACGCCGGGTGGGTCCTGCCCCTCTGCGGAGCGCTCCGGAATCGGTGAGTGCGTGGCCGTGGCCTCGGTGCCGGCCGCCACCCGGCCGGAGGATCGCCCGAACAGGGGGTGACGCCCAGACGGGCACCAAGGTGCCCCGATGGTCCAAGTTGAGGCTTACGATCTCAAGCCTGCCGCGACCGCGACCATGGGCCGTCATGACCTCCGTCTCGTCCTTCAAACCCGCACCGGTTTTCCATGTCCTTGGGTGGCGCGTCGTCTCACCACGGTCGTTGGCCATTGAACCCTTCTCTTTACCCACAGCCGGTGCAGGCGTGTGCAG
>JAJYVM010000494.1 GCA_021792015.1 Bacillota bacterium
GTGCGCCTCCATGCGCCGCCGCATCGGCCACCGCCATGGGTGGTCCCGCCCGTGCGGCCGGACCGTTGAGCCCGCTGGCGTTGGCGCATCGTGGCCGACTGGTGGCCAGACCCCACGGCCGGAGGACGATACTTGAAGACAGGGGGGTTCCGCTTGGCGCCTGCCCGGCAACCGCTCTGGCTGCGCGTCGCGCTCCTGGTCGGCGCCCTGGCGGCCACGGCCGTCGCCGCCGGTACGCTGCGCGGCAGCCTTGTCGGCTTCATCGCGATCAACGGGCTGGCCGACGCGGCGCTCCTTGCCCTCGTCAACCTCTACGCACCCCAGTGCCTGAAGCTCGGGCCGCTGCGTGGGCGGCTGCGCGCAGCGGCCCTCGCCGGCGCGCTGGTGGTGGGCGCCGCCGCCTCGCTCGCCGTCAATCTCTTCAACGCCGTGGGACCACAGGCCAGCGCCGGGCGCTACCAGTTCGACATCGCGCCCGCGGCCGTCCATGGCGCCGCCGGCCAGGCCATCCTCTTCGCCGCGATCTGCGTCGTGGCCCCCCTGGCGGAGAACGCCTTCTTCTTCGGCCTGCCCGTGCTGCTGGAGCGCCGGCGGGGCAGGTGGCGCTGGCTGCGGCACGCGCTGGTCGCGGCCGGGCTGGTCCTGTTCGTGCTGGCTCACGGGCCGGGCAGCTGGGTGGCGGCGGCCCTGTACCTGATCCCCGCCGCCCTGGTCCTGGCCGCGTTCCTGCGCTGGGGGTATGCCACCTCTGTCGTGCTGCACGGGGCGTTCAACGCGGCTGGGTTTTACCTGTTGCCGCTGCTATTCAGGTGAAGCCCATCCCGGGCGGCCTCCGGCCTCCATAGCCCATCCCGGGCGGCCTCCGGCCTCCATAGCCCATCCCGGGCGGCCTCCGGCCTCCATGCCTACGGGGACGAAGGGCCTGCGGGGCCGGGACCGGGGAAACCGAGCGCCTCGAAGAAGATGCCCTCGAAGTCGGGGTGGGTGGCCAGCTCCACGTGCTCGGCCATGTTGGCGAGGGTCTCGGCGCGGCGGCGGGCGGAATCGGAGAGCAGGGCCAGCTTCCCGCCCTGCGCGGCGGCGTTGCCGACCGGCTGCAACCGTTCGCGCGCCACCGGCGGCACCAGGCCGCAGGCCAGCGCGGCCTCCGGGTGAAGGTAGTTGCCGAAGGCGCCCGCCAGCCAGAGCGCATCCAGGTCCGCCGGACCGACCCCGAAGGCGCGCATGGCCAGTTCCATGCCCGAGCGGATGGCGCCCTTGGCGAGCTGCAGCGCCCGCACGTCCTTCTGGGTCAGAATGACGCCCGGATCGAGCGCGATGCCGCGGCCGTTCGGCCCCTCGGTCACGCGGGCGGCAAGACCGGGCGCCAGCGCCGCAAGCCGCGGGCCCGACGCCAGCCGTCCGCCCAGGTCCAGCAGCCCCGCCCGCACGGCGGCCGCAACCGCGTCCAGCAGCCCCGAGCCGCAGATGCCGCGGGCCGGCCCGCCGCCGATCACGCCGACGGTCAGGTTCGCGGGCCGCCCATCGGGGCCGACCAGCACGTCCACCGCCTCGACCGCTCCCGGACCGGCGCGCATGCCCTGGCTGATCTCCCCGCCCTCGAACGCCGGACCGGCCGGCGCCGAGCAGCAGACGATCCGGTGGCGGCCGCCGGCCAGAGGCGACGGCCCCGCGACGGAGATCTCGCCGTTGGTACCGATGTCGGCCGCCATGCGCACCTGCGGCGTTGGCTGGTCCAGGCCGCACGCCAGCATGACGGCGACGGCATCGGCACCCACGAAGCCCGCCACGTTCGGCAGCGCATAAAGTGTCGCGCGCGGATGGATCGCCAGGCCCTCGCCCACCTCGGCGGCACGCCGCTCGATGGCGTCCGTCACGGATGGCACGTACGGCGCCAGGGCCAGGTCCTCAACGGGAAGCCCGAAGAAGAGGTGGTGCATGGCCGTGTTTCCGACCATGGTCGCCGCCACGATCTGCTCCGGTGCGCAGCCGGCGCGCCGGCAGAGGCGTGCCACCAGGTCGTTGACGGCACGCACGACGACGGTCTGCAGCTCGGCGCGCGCGTCGTCGGCCGAGATGGCGTAGGAGAGGCGCGACATGAGGTCCGCCCCGAACCCGCCCTGGGGGTTGGGCGTCGAGAGCCCGGCCAGCTCCTCCCCCGTATCCAGCCGCAGAAGAGCGGCCACCACGGTGGTGGTGCCGATGTCCAGCGCCAGACCGAGGGGACGGGCCGCGGTCAGGGAGCGATCGTACCAGGGATCCGTGGGAGCCGCCGCGGCGCCGAGGCGCGAGATGCCGGTCTTCTGCGAGCTGATCTGCAGCTCCGGCACCACGACGACGGTGCCCGAGCCCCGCACGACCTGCTGACACGACAGACGGAAGCCTGCGGCCAGCTCCTCCGGGGCCATCTGGTCGCGCTCGGCCTGGGTGACGGGCCAGTCGCCGGCTGTGACCTGAACCCTGCACTTCCGGCACTTGCCCCGACTCCCGCACGGGGTCTCGATCATCACCCCGGCCCGCAGGAGCGCGAAGGACAGCCGCTGGCCGAGCGCCACCTCGACCTGCCGCCCCGCGACCTCCAGGACCGCCGGCTCGCCGCGGCCCGGCGCCATCGCCATCCCCCGCTAGGCCCGGCTCGCCACGCCGGCCAGCCGCTTGGCCTCGGCCACGGCCTCCTGGGCGTCGCGGCCGTATCCCGCCGCACCGATCTCCCGCGCGAAGTGCCGGGTCGTGGCGGCGCCGCCGATCATGACCGGCATGTCGACGCCCTCGGCGCGGAACATCTCGATCACGCGCTTCATCTGCGGCATGGTCGTCGTCATGAGGGCCGAGAGCCCCACGATATCG
>JAJYVM010000495.1 GCA_021792015.1 Bacillota bacterium
CCACCGTGGCGTCGGCCACGCCCATCGTGCGGCCGACCCGCACCACGCGGCCATCCGCCACCAGGTCGGCGCCGGCCGGCGCCGGGCGCAGGTAGTCGACGCGCAGGTTCAGGGTGGGGACGTCGTGCCCGACGGCGGCGATGACGGCGAAGCAGCCCGCGATGTCGGCCAGGGAGGCGATGATGCCGCCGTGGACGAACGGGCCCCCGGCCAGCTCCTCCCGGTAGGGCAGACGGATGCGCACGCCGTCGGCCTCGGCCCGCTCCAGGCGGACCCCGAGCCAGCGGTGGTAGGGGGCGCGCAGCAGCAGCTCGGCCAGGTCCATGCGGCGGTAGTTCGCCGCCGGGTCCCCGTGGGCCTACGTGGGCGGCGCCGTGACCTGTTCGCCCGAGCGGGCGATCCGCAGCAGCATGTCGCGGTGGGCGAGGCAGGCCTGCAGCCACGCCCACGCGGCATCCCGCTGGATGGGCTCGGCCGTCTCCCACGCCTCCCAGGCGACCGTCACGGCCGCCGAGGCCTTCGCGATCATCGCCGCCAGGTCGGCCGTATCGGCAGCCGAGGCGCGCTCCTCGCCGAACACGCTATGCAGGTGCCGCAGCGCCACGGTCATCGCGGTCACCCCTTCCCAGCTCCAAGATGTCGGCACCCAGGCTGCGCAGCTTGGCGGCGAGGTTGCTGTAGACGCGCTCCAGGTGCTCGGCGCCGGCGATGCGCGTGCTGCCCTCCGCGCACAGCCCCGCCACCACGTACGCGGCCGCCGCCCGGCTCTCGGTGGCCACCACGGTCCGGCCCCGCAGCCGCCGCACCCCGCCGATCGTGATCTCGCCCACGCCCCGGCGCACCTGCGCCCCCATCGCCGCCAGCCCCTCGGCGTAGCCGAACCGCTCCGGCCACACCGTCTCCGCGATCCGGCTCACCCCCTCCGCCGTCGCCAGCGCCGCCGCCATCGGCGGCTGGTAGTCGGTGTAAAAGGCAGGCAGCGGACCCGTGGTGATGTCCGTCGCCCGCAGCCGCGCCGGGCCCCGCACCTGCACGTACCCCGGGCCCGCTTCCGTCTCCGCCCCCGCCTCCGCCAGCTTGGCAAAGGCCGAGGCGCCCAGCTGCCCCGGCTCGATGCCCATCACCCGCACCTCGCCGCCGCTGGCCGCCGCCGCCGCCAGGTAGGTGAAGGCCTCCGCCTGGTCCCCGATCAGGGCGTGCTCGGCCCCGTGCAGCGCCTGCACCCCGCGGATGCGCACCAGGCGCGTGCCCGCCCCGCGCACATCGGCCCCCATCGCGTTGAGCATCTCCGCCAGATCGACGATGAAGGCGGCGACGTACGCGTTCTCGATCCGGGTCTGCCCGCGGGCGAGCACGGCGCAGATCATGGCCTGGGCGGTGGCGCCCACGCTGGGGGTGTCCAGGTAGATGCTGGCGCCCTGCAGCCGCCCGCTGCGGCGGGCCCGGATCAGCCGGCCGGGGATGTCCAGCTCCACCTCGGCGCCCATGGCGCGCAGGACCTTGACGTGCAGGTCGATGGGGCGCCGCCCGATGCGGTCGCCCCCGGGCAGGCCGACCTCGGCCCGGCCCCAGCGGGCCAGCTGGGCGCCGACCATGTAGTAGGAGGCGCGCAGCCCCTCGGCCCACTCCGGCGGCACGGGGGCGAAGTCTGCCTCGCGCGGGTCGATGCGGATGGCGCAGCCGGCGCGCTCGGCGCGGGCGCCGACCTGGGACAGCAGGGCGCAGTAGTCGCGGGTGTCGCGGATGTCGGGGGCGTTGCCGATCACGGTCGGCTCTTGCGCGAGCAGCGCGGCGGGGATGGCTGCCAGGGCCGAGTACTTGGAGCCCGCGACCTGGACCGTGCCTTGCACGGAACGGTCGCCCCGGAGCAGCCACTCGGACAAACCCCATCGCTCCTCCACGTTACGCGACCGTCCCGGCCCCGCGCGCCCTCATGGCGCGCGGCTGATCCCAGCCAGACGTCCCCGCGCCGCAATCTGCCTGGGGGTGGTATCATTCACACCGCACCAAGTCCCCAGCGGCGGTCAACGTATGGGCGTCGAGCGGAAAGTGTGCAGCCTCGCAAGTAATATCGTACGTTGCTCGGTAGCATTGTAAGGGGAAGCGACGCAACTTGCTACAGGATCGCGAAATCGCCGCGCTCTTCAAGCTTGTCGACGACGGGGACCAGCGCATCGCGGAGGCGGCCTGGGAGGCGCTGCTCCAGCGGGCGGACCGGGCGCGCTCCGCCCTCGCGGCCGTGGCCGACGGAATCGACGACGACGGCACGCGCGCCCGCGGTCTGCTCGAGGCCATCCGCCGCCGCGAGCTCATCGCGGAGTTGGCTGCGCTGGCCGGCGAGGGCGAGGGCAAGGTCGACCTGGAGACCGGCGCGCTGCTCATCGCCCGCTTTGGCGACGCCGGGGCGGACTGCGACGGCGCGCGCGCCGCCCTGGACGCGCTGGCGGCCGGCCTGCGGGAGCTGCCGAGCCCGTCCGGCGGGCCGCTGCCCCAGCTGGAGGCGCTCAACCGGCACCTGGCAGACCGGCACGGCTTTCGCTACGAGCGGGTCAGGGAGGCGCAGGTCCAGCCGGCCGACTCGCTGCTCCACCGCGTGCTGCAGCGGCACCGTGGCCTGCCCGTCACGCTGGCCGTGGTGTGGATCCTGGTGGGCCGCCGGCTGGGGGCGGTGGTGCATGGCATCAACATGCCGGGGCACTTTCTGGCAGCCTGGGACGCCAACGGCCGGCGTGTGTTCTTTGACCCGGCGGATGGCGGGCGCCCGCTCTCGCGGTCCGACTGCGCGCGCCTGCTGTCGCAGGCCGGCGTGGCCTTCAGCGACGGCTTATTGTCACCGGTCCCGTCACG
>JAJYVM010000027.1 GCA_021792015.1 Bacillota bacterium
ACCAAAGGCGAGGCCGAGCGGCTGATGTCGTTCACGAACACCGCTGATCCCCTTTTCATGGCCGGTGCCGTCGCCGTCGGCATGTTCGGCAACGCCGCCCTCGGCGGCATCATCATGGCCGCCCACTACCTCGGCGCCCTGGCCACCGGTGTGGTGCTCCGCTTCTACAGGAAGGACGACCGCACCCCGCCCCCGCCGCCCGCGGCCCGCCGCCGGGGGATGCTCGCCCGCGCCTTTTCCGAGATGGTGGCTGCGCGGAAGCGCGACGGGCGCGCGTTCGGCCAGGCGCTGGGCGATGCCGTGCGCGACTCCGTGCAGACCCTGCTGCTGGTGGGCGGCTTCATCATCCTGTTCAGCGTCATCATCCAGATTCTGACCAAGACCGGAACGGTCGCCTGGATCACGTCCGCCCTCGCCCTTGTCCTCGGGCCGCTGGGCATCCACCACCAGGCGATCGGCTCCCTGGTGTCCGGGTTCTTCGAGATCACGATCGGCAGCCAGGCCGCCGCCCACGCCCCCGTGCCCCTGATCGAGCGCGTGATGCTGGCGAGCGCCATCATCGCCTGGAGCGGCCTCTCCGTCCTCGGCCAGGTCGCCGCCGTCACGCAGGGCACGGGCGTCAGCATGCTGCCATATGTGGCGAGCCGCGCCATCCACGCCGTCTTCGCGGCCGTCATCACCGTCCTGCTCTGGAACCCCGGCGACGCCGTGCCCACGCTGGCAATCGGCACCGGCGCCACCGCCACCGCCACCCGCGGCGCCGCCGGGATCCTGCTGCCCGACTTCTGGCGCATCCTCGCCGGTTCGACCGCCCTGCTGGTCCTGGCCCTGGTGGCCTGCTGGACCCTGACAACCCTGGCGGCATGGCGGGAGCGCACCGCCATGTGAGCCGGCTCCGCATCCTCCCCCGATCCCCGCTTCACCCAGCCGCCTCCAGGCGCTACCATTCATAGCAGGCTCGACTGCCTGTCCATCCTCCGCACGGGGGTGAAGGCTGCCTGCGCATCCTGCACACGGCCGACTGGCACCTGGGCTGCCAGCTGGAGGGCCGCACCCGCCTGCCCGAACAGGAGCGGGTGCTGGATGAGATCTGCGCCCTGGCGGAGGCGGAGGGCGCCGACCTCGTGCTGCTCGCCGGCGACGTGTTCGACTCGCCCAACCCGCCAGCCGCCGCCGAGGACCTCTTCTACACCACGCTGGAGCGCCTCGCCGCCGGCGGCCGCCGGGCCGTCGTGGTCATCAGCGGCAACCACGACAGCGCCGAGCGGATCTCGGCGCCCGAGGCGCTGGCCCGCCGCCACGGCGTGGCGCTGGTGGGCCTCCCCGGCCAGCAGCCGTCCGCCCTGCCGCCAGCCTGGCCAGGCGCCGGGCCCGGCTGGGTCGAGGTCGCCGTGCCTGGCTGCCCCCACACCGCCGTCGTCGCCACACTGCCCTACCCGTCCGAGGCGCGGCTGAACCAGGCCCTGGGCGACACGCTGGAGGAGGCCGAGCTGCGCACGGCCTACAGCGACCGGGTCGGCCAGATCCTCGCCGCCGCCGCGGCCCACTTCCGACCGGATACGGTCAATCTGGTGGTGAGCCACCTCTTCGTCGCCGGCGGCGAGGAATCCGGCACTGAGCGTCCCATTCAGCTCGGCGGGGCGTACACGGTCGATCCCTCCGCCTTCCCGGCCGGCGCACAGTACGTGGCCCTCGGCCACCTCCACCGGGAACAGTCCGTGGCGGCCCTCATGCCGGTTCGCTACGCCGGCTCGCCGCTCGCGTGCAGCTTCGCCGAGGCCGGACAGGCCAAGTGCGCCCTGATGGTGGACATCACGCCCGCGGGCGCGGCGCACGTCAGGGCCGTGCCCCTGGGTGGCGCCCGGCCCCTTGTCCGCTGGGTGGCGCGGGGCGGGGCGGGCGAGGTGGACGGGTGGATCGCCCAGGGACGGGACGGGGACGCCTGGATCGACCTGGAGGTGCACCTGGACACGAGCCTGCCCCTCGACACCCTTCAGCGCTGGCGTCAGGCCCTGCCCGGCCTGGTGACCGTGCGTCCCGTCGTACGGCAGGCCGGTGTCGACCCCCGCCTCGCCGAGCGCGGCGGACTGGGCGCGGACGAGCTGTTCCGCCTCTTCTACCGGACCACCCGCGGAGCCGAACCGTCGCCCGAGGTCGTGGACCTCTTCCGCCGGCTGACAACCGAAGTGCCCGAGGGGGGTGCCGGCGGCCATGCGGCCCGTGACGCTGCGCGTTAAGGGTCTCCATAGCTTCCGGGAGGCCCAGGTCCTGGACTTCCGTGCCGTGACCGCCTCCGGCCTCTTCGGCGTGTTCGGTCCGACGGGCGCGGGCAAATCGACGCTGCTGGACGCCGTGACGCTGGCCCTGTACGGCCAGGTCGACCGGGCCAGCCACGGGACGCAGGGCATCCTCAACCAGCTGGAGGACAGCCTCGAGGTCGCCTTCGCCTTCGAGCTGCGCGGTGCCGAGGGCCCCCAGGCCTATCGCGTCGAGCGAAGGCTGACGCGTGCCAAGGACGGCGCCCTGCGCAGCGCCACCTGCCGGCTCTTGGAGCTGGGCCCGCCGGAGCGTGTGCTGGCCGACGCAACCCAGCAGGTGAGCCAGGCGGTCATTGGTCTGCTCGGCCTGACGGCCGACGACTTCACCCGCGCCGTTGTGCTCCCCCAGGGCAAGTTCGCGGAGTTCCTCCACCTCCCCGGCAGCAGGCGGAGGGAGATGCTGCAGCGCCTGTTCGGCCTGGAGCGCTATGGCGAGGATCTCACACAGCGCCTCAGCGCCGCGCTGGAGGCCCTCACGCCGGAGCTCGTGGGGATCGAGCGTGAGCAATCCGGGCTGGGCGATGCCTCCCCGGCGGCACTCCAGGCCGCGGTGCGGGCGGCCGATGCCGCGGCGGCCCAGGCTGCGGCCGCGGACGCGCAGCTGACGGAGGCGCGCGCGCGCTGGCAGGAGTGGGACGCGGTCTGGCGCTGGCAGGCCGACCTGCTGGCCGTCGAGGACCGCGAGGCGGCGCACGCGGCTGAAGGTGCGGCCGTTCAGGCGGCGCGCGAGGAGCTTGCGGCCGCCGAACGCGCTGAGGCCATCCGTCCCTATGTCGAGGCGGTGGCGGCCGCCGAGGCGGAGGCGGGGCAGGCCGCCGCGCAGGTGCCGGTTGCCGCCGCGATGCGCGAGGCGGCGGACGAGGCGCGGCGTGAGGCCGAGGATGCGGTGACCGCCGCGGTGGCTCGCCGGCGCGAGGCGCAGCCGCAGCTCCTGGCGCGCCGGACGGAGCTTGAGCAGGCGGCCGCGCTTGAGCTCGATCTGTCGCCGCTGCAAGCGGAGGCTGCCACGAGGGAACCGGTGCTGCATGTGGCGCAGCACGCGTGCGACGAGGCGGAGCGGCGTCTCCAGGCGGCCCAGGGGCGGCTGCAGGGCCTCCACGCGGCGCAGCAGGCGGATACGCGCACCCTTCAGACGGCGGCTGTCCCCAGCGCAGTCCGGGCGCGCGTGCACGAGGCGGTCGAGGCGCTGCGCGGGCACCGGCTGGCGCTTGCGGCCCTGGAGGCGTCCGGGGCCAACCGGGACCTGGCCCTGAGCCGGGCAACCGCCGCCCGCCAGGAGGCGTCGGCCGCCGCCGCTGCGGCCAACCAGGCGGAGGCGGCTCGCCGGGAGGCCGCGGCCACGCGCTCGGGCCAGGAAGACGCCGCGCCGGATCGCGAGTCCAACCTGGCCGAGGCCGCCAGGCAGCTCGAGCGATGGCGCGCAGCGGCGGACGGCCTCCGGGCCGCGGATGGCCGGTACCGCGGCGCCGAGGCCCGGCGGGCGCGGGACGCGTTGGAGGCCGAACGGGCGTCCGACTCGCTGCGGCAGGCGCGTACGGCCCTCGCCACCGCCCGCGCGGCGGCCGAGGAGGCAGCGGCAGCCGAGACGGCGGCCCGCGAGCGGCTCCGGCAAGCGGAGGTCCGCCAGCATGCGGCCCTTCTGTCGGGGTCGCTGCGGCCCGGCGAGCCGTGCCCGGTCTGCGGCAGCACGCACCACCCGACTCCAGCCCGTCCGGCGCCCGACATCGATGGCTTCGCCCGCGAGGCGGATGCCGCGACGCGCCACGTGGAGCAAGCCCGGCAGGCGCTGGCCACCGCGATCGGTGCCGCGGCGGGCGCGGAGACAGGCGCCGAACGCGCGCTCACCCAACTGCATGAATCCGAGCAGGCGGTGGGCGTCGCGGAGGCGGAGATCGCCGCCGCCAGGGCGCTGCTCCCGGCCGCCTGGCACGCCGATGGCCTGGCGAACCACCTTTCGGCGGCGGAGCACGACCTCGCCCGGCGGCGGCAGGCCCTGGAAGGCTGGGCCGCTCTTGTTCAGGCGCTGCGTCAAGTGGAGACCGCGGAGACGGAACGGATGGTTACAGCCCAGCAGGCGGCGGCTGCGCTGGCTGCTCGGGCCGCGCAGGCAGAGGGCGTCCTCGCGGAGCGGGAGGCCGCCGTCCGCGAGGCGGCTGGCGCGCGGGCGGCGGCCAGCGCGCGACTTGAGGAGGCACGGGACGGGCTGGCCGATGAGGAGATCGAGGACCGGGAGCATGCCCTCGCGGAGTCGGACAGACTCGCCCAGGAAGTCTCCGCCCGGCTGGCGGATCGCATGGCGGCGATCGCTGCCGCGGAGGCTGAGCGCGCCGCCGCGGAGGCGGGCCATGGGCAGGTGCTGCAGCGCCGCGACCAGGCCCGGCAGGCGCTGGAGGAGGTCCGTGCGCGGGTGCAGGCGCTGGCGATGCGCCTGCAGGCGATCACGGGCGGCGAGCCTGCCGCTGGCCTGCTGGCCGAGGTCGATGCGGCCCTGCAGGGCCTTGACGAGGCCGAGCGCCGCGCGCAGACCATGCTGGCGGACGCGGCCAGCCGCGCCAGCGATGCGGCGACCGCGGAGGCGACCGCGCGCCAGCAGGCCGCCGCGACAGGCCTCCGCCTCTCCCACGCCGCGCAGCGGCTCGCAACCGAGCTGGTCGGGCACGGCTTCGCGGACCGCGAGCGAGCGGTTGGAGCGGCCCTGACCGCCGCCGAGCGCGACGCGCTCCAGGGCCGGATCACCCGGCACGACGAGGAGGGAAGCCACCTCCGCGGCGAGCGGCAACGGATCGCGGCCCTGCTGGCGGGGCGCGCCCTCGACGAGGCCGCTTGGCATGGACACCGCGCCGCCTTGGACCGCGCAGCGCACGAGGCCGGCCTCACCATCGAGGCGCTGGGTGCAGCCCGGCACGCCCTGGAGGACATCACGGCACGGCATGCCCGTTGGCGTGAGCTCGAAACCCACCGCGTCCACCTGTCGAAGGAGCGCGACACGCACCTCGAACTCCAGGCGACCCTGCGTGGCTCGGCCTTCGTGGAGTTCCTGGCCGAGGAGCAGCTCACGGCCGTGGCCCAACACGCCTCCGAGCGGCTCGGCCGGCTGACCCGCGGGCGCTACGCCCTCGAGGTCAGCCCCCAGGAGGGCTTCCTCGTACGCGACGACTTCAACGGCGGTGTGCGCCGCCTGGTCACCAGCCTCTCCGGCGGGGAGACCTTCGTGACCTCCCTGGCGCTCGCCCTGGCGCTCTCCACCCAGGTCCAGCTGCGCGGGCGCTACCCGCTCGAGTTCTTCTTCTTGGACGAGGGGTTCGGCAGCCTGGATCCGGAGGCCCTGGACACGGTGATGGATGCGCTGGAGCGCCTGCGCGACGAGCGGCTGACCATCGGCGTGATCAGCCACCTCCCCGAGGTCCGCGCGCGGATGCCGCGCCGGGTGGTGGTGGAGCCGGCCGAGCCCGGCGGTGCGGGCAGCCGCCTGCGCATCGAGATGGCCTGACGGCGTCCGCCGGACGCCCCGACACCGTCAGGCAAGGCCGCCCGCGCGACTCCGGGCGACCCCCCACCGCCCCCCTACCGCATGCCCGGGGTGCGCGGGCGCGGCCGCCCCGGCAGCCCGCCGGCACCGCGCAGCATCGGCAGCGAGTAGAACGTCCCGCGCCAGAGGATGCCGCCGCGGCGCAGCACCCGCAGCCCGGCCAGCGCCTGCGCGCTCACCCATGCGACGTGCACGGCCGGCAGGGCGACGGCCCACCAGGCCGGGAAGTCCGTGACCGCGCGCCCCGCCCGCGCATACAGGATGACGGAGATCAGGGCCGCCGCGAGAAACGGCCACCGCGCCCACCCGCCCGCCGCCGCTGCCCCCACGAAGGGCAGCAGCCCGGCCACCGCCAGCGCCAGCAGGCCTCCGGCCAGCACGTCCATCCGGTAGTCGAGGGTGGCGAGCGCCGTCTTCTCCAGGGCGGTGACGGCCGAGGCGACATCGGGCTGCCATTCCACCTGGACCGAGCCGCGCGAGACCACCACGTCCGAGCGGCCGCCCCACCGCTTGAGCCGCTCCGCCAGGCGCATGTCGTCGTCGGGCCGCTCGCGGATCGCCGCATGGCCGCCGCAGGCCACGTACGCGCTCCGGCGCACCAGGTTGAAGGCGCCGATGCCGATGAACTCGCGCCGCTGCGGGTCGCGCACGCGCCAGGGCCGGGTGGTCCCGGCCAGCAGGAACGCGATGTAGGCCACAAAGGCGCGCAGCGCCGGTCCGCGCGCCACCACGGTCGGCAGCACCGTCAGGTGGTCGAGGTCGTGCGCCTCCGCGTACCCCACGGCCCGCCCAAGCGCCGTCGGCTCCACGACGACGTCCGCGTCGACGAAGAGCAGCCACCGCCCCGCGGCCACCGCGGCGCCGGTGGCCAGGGCGCGATTCTTGCCGAGCCAGCCGGGCGGCAGGCGTTCGACGTGCGCGACCCGCAGGCGCGGGTCGGCTTCCGCCAGGGCCGCCAGAATGGCTCCGGTACCGTCGGTGGAGCGGTCGTCCACCGCGATGACGTCGTGGTGCGGGTAGGCCAAGGCCAGCAGCGAGCCCACACCGCGCGCCACATCGCGTGCCTCATTGCGGGCGGCCACCACCACCGACACGGTGGGCGCCGTGCCATAGTCGCAGGGTGGCACCGCCGGCAGCGCCCGCACGGTGCGCCCGCCCCGGGCGGCATCCACGGCGCGCTCGGCCCAGAAGACGAGGAGCCCAATCGCGGCCACGTCGGTCGCATCCTGAATGAGGCCCGCCATCCTTGGCTTTTGCCCTCCCTCGGGCTGCGGCTGGGGCTCAATGTGGCCCCTCCCCTCTGATCGACGGCCGGCCGCTCAAACGTCAGCCGCCTGGCCCCGATGGCAGAAGGGAAGACAGGGAGGTCTGGACCGCGGGTGGTCGTCGGCCCGAGCTGCCCGTCCAGCGCTGGATGCTCAGCGGCGTCTCGGTGTTCATCGGCGCGCTGCCCCTTCTCACCTTTGTGCTCGAGCGCGTCGTCATGCACACCGGCATCGCGCCCTGGTACGAGTTCTTCGGGCTCTACCCACCCCTGGCGGTGCCGTGGCTGTGGATCGTCCTGCGCCTGCCTGGCGAGTCCTGGGTCGAGATGCTCGGATACTTCCTGCTCTGCGCCGTAGGCCTGCAGCTGGCCGTCGGCATCTCCGCGGAGCAGACCCTCACCGCCATGGGCGCCTTCTACATCCTGCCGATGATCGGCGTCTTCAACCGCAACTGGCGCATGGTCGCCCTATCGGTCGCGCTCGGCATCGCCTACGACCTGGCGTGGCTGTTTTTGCCCTCCTCCCTTCACGTGCAGCTGGGCAGCAACGCCGACGCGGTCGCCTATGTCTACGGCCTGCTCTATCTCATCTTCGGCGGGCTGAACGCGCTGGTCGCCTACGTCCTGCACCAGCGCGAGAAGACGCTGGAGGCCGAGCGCAGCCACGCCCGCGCCCAGGAGCGCCGCTTCCGGGTGCTGGCCGACAACTCCGCCGACCTGATCGCCCTGCACGAGCCGGACGGCCGCATCAGCTACGCGAGCCCGGCCTGGAAGGCGCTGCTCGACTACCCGCCCGAGGAGGTGGAGGGCCAGACCCTCATCGCCTTCTGCCATCCGGAGGACCTGCCGCCCCTGGAGCTGTCCCTCCGCGCGGCCAGCGCCGGCCGTCCCAGCCGCGTGGTGCACCGCCTGCGCGGCAAGCAGGGCCGCGCCGTCTGGTGCGAGACGCTGATCCGCACCGTGGCCGACGCCGAGGACCACCGGCCGCGCCTGCAGTCCTCCTCGCGCGACGTGACGGAGCGCAGGGCCTTCGAGGAGCAGTTGGCCCGGCAGGCGGAGACCGACCCCCTGACCGAGCTGCCCAACCGCACCTTCATGCTCAAGCAGACCGAGGCCGCCCTGGGCGCGGGCCACCGCCTGGCCGTGATCTTCCTCGACCTCGACAACTTCAAGAACATCAACGACAGCCTCGGCCACGCCGCGGGCGACCGCGTGCTGATCGCCTTCGCCCAGCGCATCGGCGCCTGCCTGCCGCCGGCGGCGCTGCTGGCGCGCCTCGGCGGCGACGAGTTCGCGGTGCTGATCGACGGGGAGGGCGAGCGCGGCGCCGACGACGGGACGGCCGACCCCGCGGAGGGCACCGCCCCCGGCGCCGAGGGGCGCATCGCCGCCGAGGCCGAGACGCTGGCCGACCGGATCGCCGCCGAGCTTGCCAGTCCCTTCGATCTGGGCGGCCGCCACCTCTACCTGACGACCAGCGCCGGCATCGTGCAGGCCGAGCGCCGGCACGCCTCCGCCGACGACCTGATGCGGGACGCCGACGCGGCCATGTATGCCGCCAAGCGCTCCGGCAAGGCGGGCCACCGCCGCTTCGACCGGCGGATGGTCGAGGTGGCCGAGGCGCGTCTGCGTGTCGACAGCGACCTGCGCCTGGCCCTCAGCCGCAACGAGTTCGTGCTCTTCTTCCAGCCGATCGTCGACCTCAGCACCCAGCGGCCCGCGGGCTTCGAGGCCCTGATCCGCTGGCAGCACCCGACCCTCGGCCTGCTCAGCCCCGACCGCTTCATCCCCATCGCCGAGGAGAACGGGCTGATCGTGCCGATCGACCTCTGGGTGCTGGACGAAGCCTGCCGCCAGGCCTGCGCCTGGGCCGTGCTGCACCCCGCCGACCCGCCCGTCTTCGTCAGCGTCAACCTGTCCGCGCAGCAGTTCCGCTCCCCCGGCCTCAGCGACGCCGTGCGCGAGGTGCTGCAAAGCACGGGCGCCAAGCCCTCGATGCTGCGCCTTGAGATCACCGAGAGCGCCCTGCTGGTCAGCCAGGAGGAGAGCCTGCGGGCCTTTGCCGATCTGCGCCACCTTGGCGTGCGCCTGGTCATCGACGACTTCGGCACCGGCTACGCCAACCTCAGTTATCTGCAGAAGTTCCGGGTGGACGCGCTGAAGATCGACCGCAGCTTCATCGCTCGACTGGCCGTCGACCCCGAGGAGACGGCGATCGTGCGCTCGCTGCTGTCGCTGGCCAAGGACCTGAAGATGGACGTGACGGGCGAGGGGATCGAGACGCCGCAGCAGTGCGAGCACCTGCTGAGCCAGGACTGCACATACGGCCAGGGCTACCTCTTCTCACGGCCGGTGCCGGCCGCGGAGGCCACGGCGTATCTGGCGGGCTGGCTCAGCCGCACCTAGACAGGCGAAGGGGCCCCCGAAGCGCGATTGGAAAGGGGGCGGCGCAATGTGCGCCGCCCCTGCCAAATCCGCTAGCGGAGGGCGTCCAGGAGCGGGTCGACGTCTCGGTCGGCAAAGTCCGTGTCGACCAGCGCCTCTTGGCCGTAGCGCGGGTTGCGATCCGCCAAGGCATCCTCGTACGTCGGCAGGTCGACCTCGTAGTAGACGCCGACGGGGATCTTCTCGCCCCACTCGTACGACTTGGCGATGGCCTGGACCTTCTTGGCCACGACCTCGTCGGCATCCGCCGGGTCCTTGACCTTGCCGTCGTAGCCCGTCTCGGCCAGCCGGTACAGGCGCGGGCCGCCGGCCTGCGTGTGGTTGTACCACTCGGCCGTGTAGAGGTCGTTGTAGGTGGGGCAGGTCTGCAGCACGTCGATGAACGAGCTGCCGCGATGCCGCACCCCGGCCGCGATCAGCCCGGCGAGGCCACGGGGATCGAGGGCGAAGCCGCGGGCGACGAAGGTGTACCCGGAGCTCACGGCCAGGGCCAGGGGGTTGATGCCGTCCTGGATGGCCGCCTCCGGCATCGACTTCGTCCGCAGGCCCTTCTTCAGCGTCGGCGAGCCCTGGCCCTTGGTGAGGCCGTAGACCGAGTTGTTGAAGACGATGTACGTGATGTCGACGTTGCGCCGGCCGGAGTTGACGAAGTAGCCGGAGCCGATGCCGTATCCGTCGCCGTCGCCGCCCACCGCCAGGACCGTCAGATCCTTGTTGCTCAGCTTGGCGCCTGTCGCCACGGGCAGCACGCGGCCGTGCAGGGTGTGGTAGCCGTAGGCGTGGATGTAGTGCGGCGTCTTGCCCGAGCAGCCGATGCCGGAAAACACGGCGACCCTGTGCGGCGGCAGCTTGAGCTCCGCCAGCGCCATCTGGATGGCGTTGACGATGCCGAAGTCGCCGCAGCCCGGACACCAGTTGATATGGACGTCGCTCTTATAGTCGCGGGGCGTCAGGACCGTGGCCATCTGCGGAAGCCTCCCCAAAGCGATCGATGGCGGCAGCGCCCGATCCCGAGCGGCCGGATCCTACCCGAGCCTGTGCGAGACCATCAGGCGTCCGGGGCCCTCGGCGATCACGTGGCGCAGGCCGTCCAGCAGCTCCTCCTCGGAGAAGGGGCGGCCGTCGTACTTGACGATGCTCTGGTCCAGGGCGATACCGGTCTGCTCGCGGATCAGCAACCCGAGCTGGCCGGTGTAGTTGCACTCGACCAGCACCGTCTTCTTGGCGGCGCGCAGGATCGCGGCGACCGCGTCCGCCGGGAAGGGCCGCATGATGCGCACCTGCAGGAAGTTGGCCTTCACCTTGTCCTCGCGGGCCAGGATCTCCAGGGCATCGAGGATGGGGCCCTTGGTCGAGCCCCAGCCGACGATCGTGATGTCTGCGTTCTTGGGTCCGTGCAGGGTCAGGAAGCGGTCGGCCGGGATCTCGCGCAGGGCGAGGTCCAGCTTGCCCATGCGCTTCTCCTGCATGCGGATCCGGTTCTCGGCGTCCTCCGTGATGTGGCCGCGGGGGTCGTGCTCGTCCGTCGTGCTCCAGTAAATGCCGCCGGCCTGGCCGGGCACGGAGCGCGGCGTCACGTTACCCTCGCTGAAGTCGTAGCGCAGGTAGTCCTCTTTGGCGTTGCCGTTTGCGCTTTCGTGGAAGCGCGCCCCCCGGTCGATGGGCGGCAGGCGGTCGAGGCCCAGGTCATCGGTCGTGACGTAGGTGGTGCCGAGCGCCTTGTCGACGAGAACCAGCACCGGCATCTGGTAGCGATCCGCCCAGTTGAAGGCCTCGTAGGCGTCGCGGACGATCTCGTGCACGTCGCCCGGTGCGACCAGCAGGTGCGGGAACTCGCCGTGGCCCGGTTGCAGCGCGAAGCGCAGATCCGCCTGCTCCTGCCGCGTCGGCAGACCGGTGCTGGGCCCGCCGCGCGACCAGAGAACCAGCACCGGTCCGGCGGCCTCGGTCATGGCCGCGAAGCCCAAGCCCTCCACCATCAGCGACAGGCCGGGGCCTGAGGTGGAGGTGCTGCTGCGCACACCGGCGTGGGCGGCGCCGACGGCCATGTTGATGGCCGAGATCTCATCCTCGGTCTGGACGACGACCAGACCCTGGTCGCGCTGGTGCGCCTCGAGGTAGACGTTCTCGTCGGTGGCGGGGCTGATGGGGTAGTAGGACTGAAAGCCGAGGCCGGCCTTGAGCTTGCCGATGGCGGCCGCCTGGGGGCCGCGGATGAAGAGCGGCGCCCGCCCCTTGGGGGGCGCCACGCGCGGCAGCCGAAACGCGAAGCCGTCGGCGAAGCGCTCGCGCACGTATTCATAGCCGAGGGCGGCGGCCTTGGCGTTCAGCTCGCCCAGGTCGGCGCGGCGGCCACCGAACTCCGCACGCAGGGAGTCCTGGTAGCGGGGAAGGTCGAAGTCCATCAGCGCCAGGGAGGCACCGACGGCGACGACGTTGGTCATCACCTTGAGACGGGCGGCCTGACCTTCGCGGCTGCTGCCCTTGAGTGCCTGCTCCAGGAGTTCCAGGTACGGAACCGGGCAGAGCAGCACGTCATCGCCGTGCTCGCCCGGATCGTCGTTGCCGTCGAACACGACGGCGCCGCCCGGCACGACCTCCTGCACGTGGCCCTTGAAGCCGGGGAAGGCGGCGTGACGCTCGCCGACGAGCGTCTCGTCGTCCAGGGCAACGAGCACATGCACGCGCTCGGACACGTTGCGGCGGCCGTCCTGACCGACGCGCACCCGGTAGTAGCTGTGCTCGCCCATGATATTGCTGTGGTACTCGATGTTTGCGATCACGCGGTAGCCGGCGCGGGTTGCCGCCTTCGCGAAGCCCTCCGCGGCGGCGTTGATGCCGCCACCCTGCGGCCCGCCGATCAGCCAGGTCAGATCATCGTGACCCAACGAGCGCTCGCCTCCCAATATGCATCGCGGCCCGGGTCCTCATGACCAAGCGCGCCGATCATGAAACCCGCTTATAGCATCCTAGCGCGTTGCGCGCGCGTAGCAAAGCGCCGGGGGCGCCGTCTGTAAAAACGGTTGCGGCGGCGGCGCGACCCATCGCGTTGCTAGCGCGCGAAGGCGAAGATCGCGTCGACGATCATGGCGGTGGCGAGGTTCACCTCAGCCAGATCGACCCACTCGACGGCGGCGTGGGCCTGGGCGATGTCGCCCGGACCAAAGATCACGGTCGGGACGCCGTAGAGGGCGATGTGGCTCGCGTCGGTCCCGTAGGGGACGCCGATGATGGAGGAGGCCGGCCGGTGACGGCGCGCGCCCGCCAGCACGGCCTGGGCGAGCGGGCCGTCGGGATCGGCACCCACGGGCCCGCCGCTGATGGAGGCGTCGGTGATCTCGGCGCGGATGCCATCGGGCAGCGGCATTGCGGCCAGCAGCGCGCGCAGCTCAGCGAGGGCCGATTCCGGGGTCTCGCCCGGGACGAGGCGGCGGTCGAAGCCCACCGTGCAGCGCTCGGGGATCGTGTTGGGCCCGGCGCCGCCCGCGATCTGCGTGAAGGCCAGGGTGGGCGCCCCCACCAGCGGATGCGCCCTGGTCTGCAGTTGCGGGGTGAGCGCGGCCTGCAGCGCCGGCAGGATCGCGGCCACGGCGTCGATGGCGTTCCGGCCCTCCGCCGGAGCCGACGAGTGCGCGGCACGCCCGTGGACGACGAGCTCGGAGCGCAGCACGCCCTTGTGCGCCACGACCACGTCAAGGCGCGTGGGCTCGCCGACGATCGCGCCATCCGCGCGCAGGCCGTCCTTCATCAGGGCCCGGATGCCGATTCCAGAGAACTCCTCGCCGGAGGTGGCCGCGAACGTCACGGTGACGGGCGGCGTGACCCCGGACTGGCGCAGCGCGCGCACGGCGCCGAGGAACGCCACGACGGACGCCTTGTCGTCGCATGCCCCGCGGCCATACATGCGCCCGCCCGCGACCCGGGCCGAGAACGGCTCCGTCATGCCCTCGACCTGGACCGTGTCCGTGTGCGCCTCCAGCAGCAGGGTGCGGGGACCTGTGCCCGGCTGGCTCGCCACGGCGCTGGTGCGGCCGGGTGCCGGCTCGTCCAGGCGCGGCTGCAGACCGAGCGCCTCCAGCTCCGCGGCGATCCGGCGCGCCATCGCGGCCTCGCCGCTGCCGCCCGGCCACGTCTCCGGGTTGATGCTCTCGATCCTGACGAGCTCGCCGAGGAACGCCGACTGCCAGGCGGGGTCGATGGCACGCAGGGCCGCGTCGCGATCAGTGCTGTCCATCCATCTGCCTCCGTAAGGCCACGACGCACGCACGGGCCAGCGCGTCGTCGCGAAGCGTCTCGTCGCGATCAGTGCTGGGCATCGATCTGTTTGCGTAGGGCGGCCACGCACGCCCGAGCGAGGGCGTCGGTGGCGTCGATGACGGGTACGGACGCATCCCCGTCCGCCAGGGCCAGGGGAAGCTCGGTGCAGCCCAGCAGGACGGCGCGGGCACCGAGGCCGACGAGCCGCGCCGCCGCGGCCTGGGCCAGCCTGCGCGTGCCGTCGCCGAGATCGCCGCCCTTCACGCGGGCGATGACCGCATCGACCTGGGGCTGGCCGTCGGGATCAGTGAGGACCGCGAGGCCCTCCAGCTCCCGCTGGTACATTCCGGAGGCGACGGTTGGACCGGAGCCGAGCAGGCCGATCGTGCCGGCGCCGCTTGCCCGGGCGGCCGCCGCTCCCTCGTGGATGAGGTGAAGCCACGGAACCGAGATGCTGGCGGCGGCCTCCGCGTAAAAGAGGTGCGCCGTGTTGCAGGGCATCGCCAGGAGCGTGGCGCCCTGCGTCACGAGCCGCTGGGCCATGGCGTGGAGGTAGGCGGCCGGCGAGGCGCCATGCCCCTCCGCCGCGGCGACGCGCATGGGCACGCCGGGGTCGTTGTCCGCGATCACACGAAAGTTGGCTGCGTCCGTGGGCGCGGCCGTTGCGCGAAGGACCTTCCACTGGAAGTCGATGCAGGCGGCCGGACCCATGCCGCCCAGCACGCCGAGCGCGACCACCGCCGTCACCTGCCCTCGTCCAGATCGGCGCTGCTGGTCTTGGTCAGCGAGGCACGCGCAGGCGTGCCTCGTCACTACCGCTCAATCTCGTCCTCCACGCCCACGGCGGCCTGCAGCTCGCCGCTCGCCGGGCCAAGCTCCTGGCGGCCCTGGCGCACGATGGTCAGCACCTTGTGGATCGACTGCTCGACCTTCTCCAGGAGGTCGTCGGCGTACTCGCGGGCGCCCACGCGGATCTCGCGGCTCACGCGCCGCGCCTCGTCGAGGACGCGGTCGGCCTCTTCCTGGGCACGCTGGCTGATGGCGGACTCGCGGATGAGCTTCTCGGCGTAGGCGCGCGCCTCCTGAACGATCGCCTCGCCTTCCTCGCGGGCCTGCTGCATCAGCCGCTCGCGCTCGCGGTTGGTGCGCTGCGCCTGGTGCAGGGTCTCGGGGATGGCGCGGCGGAGGCGGTCGATGATCTCGAAGACCTCTTCCTCGTTCACCATCAGCTTGCCGGTGAGAGGGATGCGGCCCGCGTCCGAGAGGTAGCCCTCGAGCTCGTCCAGCAGCGCGAGCAGGTCCTGCTCCATGCCGTCACGCTCCCTCGAATTTGGCCTGAAGACGCCGGGCCACGCTCGGCGGGACCAGCCCCGTGACGTCGCCGCGCCAGCGCGCGACCTCCTTCACGATGCTGGACGACAGGAACGCGAACGCCGGCTGGGTCATCATGAAGAGGGTCTCGAAGTCCGGGTTCAGGTGCTTGTTCATCTGCGTCTGGATGAACTCTTGCTCGAAGTCGGACACGGCCCGCAGGCCCTTGATCACGATGCTGATCTTGTTGGCGCGGCAGTAGTCCGCCACCAGGCCCTCGTAGGCGCCGACCACGACGTTCTTGAAGGGCTGGGTCACCTCGCGGGCCATCTCCAGGCGCTCGGCGACCGTGAAGAGCGGGTGCTTCTCCGCGTTGACGAACAGTGTCACGTGGCAGCGGTCGAACATCCGCGCCGTGCGCTCGATGATGTCCAGATGCCCCATGGTGATGGGGTCGAAGCTTCCGGGGCAGAGGGCCGAGATCATGCGTTTCTCCTCATCTCGCCGCATCTCGGAGCCCCGCGGCGCCGACTCACGCATCGCCGTATGCCGCGAATCAAATCGCCGTCGTCATGCATCATCATCGCGGCCTCGCTTCAGGACCGCGCCCCCGCCCGGCCTCGCCGTCTGTTGGCGCCATGCGATATGCGTCGCCTGGCACGATCGGCGGTCTCGGACCGGGGCCGCCATCCACCCGTCTCGTCTCGATCCGGTAACGTCCCTCCGGCGCCACGCGCACCTTCGGCGCGGGGCACGGCCGCGGGCGGCCATAGCGGCCATAGCAGTAACTGGGCCATGCGCCGGGTGCGGGCACGACCGCCCGCGCGCTGAGCCAACCGTACAGCAACCGTACAGCAAGCCGCAGATCGCGGCATCATGCGGGCGGCGCGCCGAGGGCGTACACGCTGACACAGCCGCGCCCCTGCGCACGCCGCCGTATCAGCCGCAAGTTCCCCTTCGCGTCGGGCATCTCCTCCCCGGCGCCATGCTCGATGGCCACCAGGGCACCGGCGGGGTTCAGCAGCGGCGCGCCGGCGGCGGCGAACAGCTCCAGCAGGCGAGCGGCCTCACCAGTCGCGTAGGGCGGGTCGGCCAGCACCAGCGTGAAGGGCGGGGGCTGGGTGGCGGCGATCCGCGAAGCGGGGGCCGGGGCGGCCGGCGGCGCGGCGGCAGACGGCGGCGACTCCACCCCGGTCGGGGCACGGGGCGCCGGATTGTGCCAGGTGCCGGCCGCTGATCCCGGCGGCGGCGCGGCAGGCAGCGCG
>JAJYVM010000496.1 GCA_021792015.1 Bacillota bacterium
AGCGAGCCCAACTGCCAGGTGCGCCCGTTCTGGTCCTGCAGGGCGAAGGCGGGCGCGGGCCGCCCCACCGCGGCCAGCGCCGCGCTGCGCTCCTGCAGGGCGAAGACGGCGAAGGCGGTGGCGAGCAGGATGGCGGCGATCAGCGCGCGGCTGCGGGACAGTTGCGACACCCTTTCCCATCGACAGCCCAGGCGCGGCTCAGCGCAGGCTGAGCACGCACGAGCCGAGCAGGACTCCCCAGAGCAGCAGCGACAGTCCGGCGCTGCCGACCAGCGCCCTCCAGCCGGGCAGGGCCAGCGCGGGGGGGCGGCCCTCGATCAGGTAGGCCAGCCGCGCCTCCGCCGTGCCCGTGAAGGGTGCGGCGGCGACCGTCGGGGGCAGAACGTAGCTGCCGTCCAGCAGGACCTTAACCAGGGCGCGCGCCAGGGTGCGCGGCGAGCTTCCGGCCGCCGCCCAGGCGTCGGCCGCAAACTCCTTGGCCTCTTCGAAGCCTTGCAAAAGGACCGCCACCGCGGGCAGCCACCCGAAACCGTCGCGCAGCGCCCCGGCCACCAGTACCTTCAGGGGGTCGGCTCGCCGCAGGTGGGCGCACTCGTGGCGGAGCACGGCCTCGAACTCGTCGTCGGAGAGCAGTTCCAGCGCCTGGGTCGTCATCAGGATCACCGGCCGCCGCAGGCCGACGGTCCGCACGTCCACCACCGGTGCCGGCCAGAGCCGGACGCGGCCCGCCAGGCCCAGGCGGCCGGCGCGCTCCGCCAGCGGCCGGGGCAGCTCCCCGGTCAAACCCGCCAAGTGCCCGCAGAAACGGCGTGTCGCGGCAAGGCGCCGCCAGGTCGAAGCCATGGCGCGCAGGGCCGGCGGCACCACCAGCAGGGCGATGCTGGCCCACATCCAGGGCATGGGCCGGCCGAACAGACCGTGCCGGCACCAGCGGGCAAAGGCCCCGACGGCCGTACCCGGCACCAGGCGGCCGGCCCAGACCAGACCCAGCAGCAGCAGCAGGGGGAGGGCGGCGGCGGCCACGCCGGCCCACCAATGGGCATCCGCCAGCCGGCGCAGGCGGCGTGCCTCAGCCATCGCGCTTCTCCCGCGGGCCGTCCGGCGGATCGACGCCGAGCTGGGCCGCCAGCTGGCGCAATCGCTCCTGTTCCACCGCCTGGGCGGCCTCCACGAACCCCGCCGTCGCCAGCTCGCCGAAGTCCTCGATGAAGCCGCGGAATACCGCCTGCAGCAGCCGCGCCGCAAACTCCTGCCGGGTCACGGCGGCCCGGTAGCGGTAGGAGCGGCGCCGGCCAGAGCGCGCCAGCAGGCCCTTGGCGGCGAGGTTGTTCATCACCGTGGCCACGGTGTTGAAGGAAAGCGTCCGCGGCAGCCGCCCACAGACATCCCGGCAGGACACCTCGGCCTCGCCGCGCCACAGCACCTCCATGATCTCGGCCTCCAGCTCGCCCAGCGCCCGCGCCACGCCGCGGGCGCCGAGGCGGACCGTCGGGGACCATCCGCCATCCAACAGCGCGACCACCCCCTGCAACACGAATCATTATAGAGTATCGGCGCCGTTGCGTCGAAGCGGCGGCTGCGCCCGTATCCGCCAGCGGATGGCTCTTGGCAACGGCGCGGTGGACCGGCGCCGCGAGGCCGCGTGTGAACGTACGACGGGGGTGCGCACGGCTGCGCCTTGCGCGCCCGATCCTCCAGGGTGCCCCCGCGGCGCAGGAGGTTGATGGCCGGCCGCGGCATGCCATCTCTGGCGCCGCCAAGCCGCAAGCTGCCGCTATCGGTGCAGGTGCGCATACATGGCCCAGGCGATGACGCTCATGTAGTTGGTGTACACGAGCACCCCCATCGCCGCCAGCAGGAGGCCGGCGCCGCGCGCGATCCAGGGGAGGTAGGGCGCGATGCGGCGCATCCAGGTCTTGGCTCGCGCCAGAAATGCGGCCATGAGCAGAAACGGCACGGCGAAGCCCATGGTGTAGAGGGCCAGCAATCCCACCCCCAGCGACAGATTGGCCGAGACGCTGGTGAGAAGCAGGATCGCGGCAAGCACGGGGCCGACGCACGGGGTCCAGCCGAAGGCGAAGGCCGCGCCCAGCGCGAGCGCGCCCAGCCCGCTCGGCCGGACCGGATCGTGACGCAGGCGATGTTCGCGGCCGAGCAGCCAGGAAGGCAGAAGCCCCGCCATGGCGAGCCCGAAGCCGATGATCAACAGGCCGCTGACCTTGCGGAAGGCGACCTGATAGGCGGAGAGGAGTTGCCCGAGCCCGCTGGCCGTCGCGCCCAGGGCCACGAAGACCGCGCCGAAGCCCAAAAGGAAAAGTCCGGCCCGTCCGAGGAGCAGGCGCCGCTCCGGCGCGGCCCATGTCGCGTCGGCGCCGTCCGGAACGCCCGCCAGGTAGGTCAGGTAGGCGGGATACATCGGCCACATGCAGGGCGAGAAGAACGACAAAAGCCCTGCCACGAATGCCACCCCGACCGCCAGCCCGCTCACGCCGAGTTTGCCTTCTGTTCTGCCGTCACGCCCTGGGGCCCGGACCGCCGCCCCCACCGCGCCGCACCCTGGCAGCCGGAGTCCCGCGGTGTTGCGGATGCGGGACGCGGCGGGCGCGACATCCCGACGATCGCGTGTGCCGGAACCACTCCGGGCGCGATTCGCGCCGGCGGTGCCGGTAACGCTGTGCCGCGCCGGGGTGGCGTCAGGGGGGCCATCATCGGGACCCCGCCGTGGCCGCGAGCAGCGCTTGCATGATGGCGCCGGTCATGGGGCCGGTGTACACCTCGCGCACGACGCCCCCCGCGTCGAGCCAGACGCTGGTCGGGATGTAGCGGATCCCATACAGGGTGCTGA
>JAJYVM010000028.1:0-4791 GCA_021792015.1 Bacillota bacterium
ATGCTGCGCATGCTAGTCAGGTCGCCGCCGGGCGTGTTGAGCTCGAGCACGAAGGCGGCGGCCCCGTCGTGAGTGGCGGTGCCGAGGGAGGATGTGATCAGGGCCGCGCTGGCGGGGTCGATGGCGCCGGAGAAGGTCAGGACGTCGACCTGCGGCGCTGCGGCGCGCACCCGGCCTCCGAGCCCGACGATCAGTCCGAGTCCCAGGGCGGCCACCGCCAAGCGATGCAGGGTTCTCATGCGGCCTCGCCGCCTCTTTCATCCTGGCATGACTCCGGCGCTGCTTGCCTTCGCCCGCCTCATCCGCACCTAGCATACCGCGCACCGGGCAAGCCGCGTGTGGGCTGCCGTCTGTGTGCGCCGACAGCCCCTTGGACGGCCCGGGGCCTGGGGGCGCTCGGCGGGCCGGCCGATTCACGGGTCCGACCCACGCCGGGGAGCCTCAGCAGCGGCCTCAACGGCGGACTGCGACGCCGGACCGCAGTCGCAACCCCACTTTGGCAGCCCACGGGTCCGATCAGCAGCGGCCTCGACGCCGGACTGCGACGCCGGACCGCCACGCCAGACTGCTAGGCGGCCTGCGACGCCGGCCTGGCATGCGCCCTACGACGCCGGCCTGCAAGGCGGCCTGCCACCCATGGTGTTCGAACGGGCGGCACTTGACCCGCCTTCGGCCCGGCGGCGGCGGGGCGGCGTGTGGGCCGTGCGACCGCGCTCTTCAGGGCATGCGGGCGAAGAGCGCGAGAACGTGGCGCATGTAGGCGGCGGGGTCCGTGTGGTAGGCCCGGATGTGGCCGGCCCCCGCCACGAGCCAGATCTGCGCCGTGGGGTCGGCGGCCGCCAGTCGCTCGGCGTTGGTGGGCGGGATGGTGTGGTCGGCTGTGCCCGCGATCAGCAGCACTGGACGGGAGGCCAAGCTCGCCATCGCGGACAGGGGGTCCGCCTCCTGCGGGTTCACGCCGATGATGGGCGGGACCAGCCAGAAGAAGAGCGGTGTGAACGGGAACGCGGGCAGATGCGTCCAGATGGGCAGGTAGCCGCGCAGGTACGTGGTGAGAGCGGCGAAGGGGCTGTCCGCCACGACCGCGGCGATGGCCGGGTCATGCTCTGCCGCGAGCAGGGCGGTGCTGGCGCCCATGGACCAGCCGAGCACGCCGACCGGCACGCTGGACCGCTGTCCCGCGAAGGCCGCGGCGCCCTCAACGTCGCGCTGCTCCAGACCGCCCACCGTGACGAGGGTGCCGCCCGAGCGACCCGAGGCGCGGAAGTCGAACATCAGCACGTTGTACCTGGCCGCGTGGAGGGCGGCAGCCACCGCCAGCGCCGGCACTGGGGGCGTGAGGCGGTTCTCGGCGTAGCCGGAGGCAAGGACGATGGTGCCACGCGCGGCAGCGGCCGGGATCCACCAACCCGAGAGCGGCGTGTGGTCGATGCGGGCGGGAAAGCTCACGTTGCGGTAGGCGAGGCCCCACGCCGCGGGCGAGGTGGCGATCGGCACGCGCGACGGGTGGGTCAGGCGCTCGCCGACGTACAGCGTGAGCCCGCAGCAGGCGACCGCCAGCGCAAGCAGGGTGACCGCCGCCGCCCGCAGGAACCTCACCCGGCGGACGAAGCGCTGGTGGCCTGCGCGGCCAGGTCGACCGTCATCAGCAGCAGATCCTCCATGCCCTCGGCGCGACGGCGGCCGGCCCGCAGCACTGCCTGCGCGCGAAAGCCGCACTTTCGGTACGAGGCGATGGCCCGCTGGTTCCAGAGGGCGACCCGCAGGTGAACGTGCCGCAGGCCGCGCGTCGCGGCCTCGGCCAGGATGGCGCGGACGGCGGCGGTTCCATACCCCATGCCCCAGCGGTCGCGCCGGCCGATGCAGATCCGCAGCTCGGCGCCGCCGCTGCGCCAGGCGATGTTGCGCAGCTCGACCCAGCCCAGCAGCTCGCCCTCAACCGTCTCAAAGGCCCGGATGATCCGGCCGCCCGCCGCGCACAGATCCACGAGCGGCACCTCGGCGCCGGCGAGCACCCGTCGCCCGAAGTAGTGGCGCACCACCTCCGGATCCCGCCCCCAGACGGCCACCTCATCCTCGTCCCCGGCCCGAAACCGCCGCAAGCGCACCACCAGCCGCCGACCCTCCCACCATCCCACGGCCACGGACGCCATGGGACGCCGGCCCTTCCGGGCCCGGTTCCCTACGGCCGCCCGTGGACGGGCTGCGGGATGCGTTCGGCAGATCGGCGAGCCTTCCTTTTGCCAACTCCTTCGAAAGGGGGATGCGGACGCGCCCGCGGCCGGGCCCCAGCCTGCAGGCGCCCGGTCCGATTGGCGGTTCAGGCCCTTGCTCAGGCACCGCGGCGCCAGTCGAGCCCCGACCGCTGGCAGGCTGCATCCAGGATGGCCAGCACGAGGTCCTGGAAGGACAGGCCGCCCACCGTGGCCATGCATGGCAGGTCCGAGAAGCCCGGACTCAGCCCGGGCAGCGGATTGACCTCCAGCACGGCCGGCATGCCGGCGGCGTCGCACCGCAGGTCGACCCGGGCGACGTCGACGCAGCGCAGGGCACGGAAGGCGCCCGTGGCCAGCGCCTCGAGCCGCGCGCTGAGCGCGGGCGCGATATCGGGCGGGCACGTGAAGAAGCGGTCCTCATCCCACTCCTTCTTGAACTTGTACGTGTAGACGGGCGGGTAGCCCGCCGGCACCTCGGCAAAGTTGATCTCGCGGATCGGCAGCGTGCGCAGCGGCCGGTCCAGGACGCCCACCGTGAACTCACGGCCTGGGAGGAAGGACTCCACCAGAGCCGGCTCGCCGAACCGCTCGTGGATGTCGCGCACTTGGGCCGCCACCTGCGCGCGCGTGCGGCACAGCGAGCCCTCGGTCACCCCCATGCTGGAGCCTTGGCGGGCGGGCTTCACGAAGAGGGGCAGGTGGGCGGCCGGCGGGCTGGCGCCGATGGGCACCTCCCAGAACCGCGCCGTCGGTACGCCCGCGGAGCGCAGCACCGTCAGGGCGAACGGCTTGTCCTGGCACGCGGCCTGGGCGAGGACGCCGGAGCCGGTGCAGGGCACCCCCAGCATCTCGCATATGGCGGGGACATGGGCCTCCCGGCTCGCGCCCCGCAGCCCCTCCGCGATATTGAACACGATGTCGGGCGAATTGGCGCGCATCCGCTCCGCGAAGGCGTCGTCCGCCTCCAGCCGGCTGACCGTGGTGCCGCCGGCAGCCAGGGCCGCGGCGATCGCGTCGACCGTGGCCGGCGGGTCGTACTCGGCCTGGAGGGTGTCAGCACTGGGCACGCCCCGGCGCAGGTTGAAAGCCAGCCCCACACGTAGCATGGGCCCGGGGATTTGACGGCCCTGCGGCAATTCCTGCACGCGGGCCCGCCCCGCCCGAGCGGCCGGACGGGGCGGTGCACGGCGGCCTCAGCGGAATCCCGGAGCGTGCCCGAACCAGGTCCGGAGCACGCCCGGCCTCGCGCGTCCGGTCAGACCTGAACCCCGTGCAGGCGCCGGCGCGGCGCGTGGGCCGGGGCGACCGCCGGCACGACGATGCTGACCAGGACCGCGGCGACGTAGTGTGTGATGATGAGGATCCGGACGAGGGGCGCCGGGAAGGCGCGCGGCCCCAGCTTCAGCAGGCCGAGCAACCCCCCGATCATCTTCAGCGGTGTCATAATGCCCACGACGTAGGGCACGTTCAGGCCGCCGACGGGTGCGTGGACCCGGGCGACCAACACGCTCCAGAGCGTGGCCAGTAGCAGCATGCTCACCCACAGCCACAGGGCGGGCCGCCGCCCCCCCGCGCCGTAGATGCCATAGAGGATGCCGCCGACGATGCCGGCCACGAACGTCGATCCGCCCGCCACCGCCGGGGTGGGGACGTGGCTGTGCAGGAGCGCCACGGCGCCGATCACGCCGAGCGCCGCGACGATGCCACCCACGACCCCGCCCAGCAGTGCCGCGCCGAAGGAAACCCTTCGCTGTGGCAACACCTTGGACATGCCTCCTTCGCCGACTCGGCCCCATGCATTCCGCGGCGGGCCTGGCAATCCCTGTGCGCGGCCGGGGCCAACGCGAGTAGAATGCCCAAGCGGCGGCAGACCGCGGGCCCCGCACGGGCCCGGACGGCCGGCGCCGGCAGGGCCAGCCGCCTGGCTCGCCCACGTCTCGAATCTCCAGCGGCTGCTTACCGCCAGCCGCTCAGCCGCCCAAGCCGTCCGCAGCCGCAACCGCCAACCGCTCAGCTGTCCGGAGCCACTCCAGCCGTTCCAGCTGCCCACAGCCGGGACCGCTAGATGCTCAGGCCGTCCGCAACTGCAGCCGCTCAGCCGCCCAACTGCCCCGACTGTCCCCAGCCACCGCAACCGCTCCGGCCGCATGCCATCGCATCACCGCCAGTCGCCCAGGTCGTCCGCAGCCGCAACCCCCAGCCGCTCTGCCGCCGCAACCGCGGACCGTGTGCGCGACGGCCTCAGGCCGGCCCGATGACCTCCCCGTCGGCCCCGCCCGCCACCGCGCCCTCGACCGCGCGCGCCGCCGCCACCTCGCCGGCCGCCGCCTCGTGCCCGATCACCGTTTCGCGCCCGCCAGGCTCACGCGGCTCCCCAGGCTCGCGCCCGTCACCGGACTCGCATCCGTCCCCACGCCCGTCCGGCGCCTCACCCCGCGCCGCCCGCAGCCCCCCGGCCATCGCCGTCTCCGCCGCCTCCCGCGCGTCCTCCACCGCCGCCGCCGCCGCCGCCGGCACCTCCAGCGCGCCCTGCCGCACAAGCATGTGATCGAGGACCTCGCCGAAGTCCGCAACG
>JAJYVM010000028.1:4801-16374 GCA_021792015.1 Bacillota bacterium
CCGGCGCCTCACCCCGCGCCGCCCGCCGCCCCCCGGCCATCGCCGCCTTCGCCGCCTCCCGCGCGTCCTCCGCCGCCGCCGCCGCCGCCACGGCGTTCTCCCGCGCTGCCGCTCCGTGCGTCGCCAGAGGATCCGCCGCCGCCAGCCCATCCTGACCCGCCGTCGCGCCACGCGCCGCCAGACCATCCCGGCCCGCCGCCGCCGCCGGCACCTCCAGCGCGCCCTGCCGCACAAGCATGTGATCGAGGACCTCGCCGAAGTCCGCAACGGGCACGACCGTGCAGCCCGAGGCGCCGTGGATCTCCTGCCAGTTCTCGGCCGGGATCAGCACCCGCTCGGCGCCCGCGACCCGCGCCGCCTCGATCTTCGCCGCCACGCCGCCGACCGGCCGCACCAGCCCGCGGATGGAGATCTCGCCCGTCGCCGCCGCCTTCCGGTCCACAGGGATCCCCGTCAGGGCGCTGTAGATCGCCACGGCCATCGTGACCCCGGCCGACGGCCCGTCGATCGGGATCCCGCCGGGGAAGTTGACATGGATGTCGTAGTCGCGCGGATCCTCGGCCAGGTAGCGCCGCAACACCGTCAGGACGTTGTCAAGCGAACCCTTGGCCATCGACTTGCGCCGCATGGTCCGCCCGCGTCCGCCCATCTCCTCCTCGTCGATGACGCCCGTCACCACGACCCGGCCCTGCCCCGGCGCCCCCGCCGGCACCGCCGCCGCCTCGACCTCCAGCAGCACGCCGAGCGATGGCCCCAGCACGGCAAGGCCGTTCACCAGCCCGACCTGGGAGCGCGCCGGGATCTTGCGCTCCGGCCGCGGCGCGTACTGGCCGCTTGTCACCACCCACTCGGCGTCCGTCGTGCAGATCTCGCCCCGCCCCTCGCCCTGCGCGATTCCGGCCGTGATCTGCACAATGTTGACGGCCTCGCGCCCGTTGGTCGCGTAGCGCTGGATCACGGCCACGGCCCCCTCCTGAATGGGAAAGCCGATCTTGGCCGCCGCCCCGCGCGCGATGACCGCGACCTCGTCCGGCAGCAGCGGCCGGAAGAACACCTCCAGGCAGCGCGAGCGGATCGCCGGCGGAATCTCATCGGGCGTGCGCGTCGTGGCGCCGACGAGACGGAAGTCGGCCGGCAGCCCGTTGTCGAAAATGTCCTTGATGTGGCTGGGGATCTGCGGATCCTCGGGGCTGTAGTAGGCGCTCTCCAACACCACCCGCCGGTCCTCCAGCACCTTCAGCAGCTTGTTCATCTGCACCGGGTGCAGCTCGCCGATCTCGTCAATGAACAGGACGCCGCCGTGGGCCTTGGTCACGGCGCCCGCCTTGGGCTGCGGGATCCCCGCCATCCCGAGCGGCCCCGCGCCCTGGTAGATCGGGTCGTGCACGGAGCCAATCAGCGGATCGGCGATCCCCCGCTCGTCGAAGCGCGCCGTCGTGGCGTCCAGCTCCACAAACCTCGCCTCCTCGGCGAACGGCGAGAGCGGGTTGGTCTTGGCCTCCTCCAGCACGAGCCGCGCCGCCGCCGTCTTGCCCACGCCCGGCGGCCCATAGATGATGACGTGCTGCGGATTGGGTCCGCAGAGCGCCGCCCGCAGCGCCCGCAGCCCCTCCGCCTGGCCGATGATGTCCTCGAAGCGGGACGGCCGCGTCTTCTCCGCCAGGGGCTCGGACAGCGCGATCTCGCGCAGCCGCTGCAGCCGCTCGATCTCCTTCCTGCTCTCCCTGTGCACCGCCGTGCGGCTGCCCTGCTGGCTCTTCAGCAGGTTCCAGAAGTACAGGCCGATCACCACGGCAAAGAAAAACTGGACATACGTCAGGATGCTGCCCAGCGACACACGCCTCACCACCGCCGGCTAGTCTCCCTCGGGCGCTCGGCCGCGGCGTTGGCGAGTTTGTGCCGCGAGCGCCATGCGCGCTCGCGGTTGGTGCGGCCGGTTCAGTGTGGCACGACGTAGAGGGCAGCGTACGCGGAGGCGCCGGCCACCACCGCCGCCAGCGCCATCATCAGGATGTTGCGCTGGCGGATGAAGGCCAGGCCCGCCAGCAGGTCGATCAGGCCGCCGGCCACGACCAGGACAAGGCTGAGGTGGTTGGTCGCGGCGAGCGAGAGCGCCGGGTCCAGGCGCGCCAAGAAAAGGCTGAACTTGGCCAGCACCAGGCCGAGGGCGAGCAGCGAAACCGCGGTGCGCACCCACGCCAGAAACGTGCGCTGTTGGCTCAGCTTGACGCGGGGGTCGCGCGGCAGGGCGATGCGCCTCCCCGGCTTACGGTGCCCACTCGCGGCGCAGCATGCCATAGAGCAGCATGTCGTGGGCGCGGCCGTCGCGGAGCAGGAACTCGCGGAAGCTGCCCTCGCGCTGAAACCCCACTTTTTCATATAGGGCGATGGCCCGGGCGTTATACCCGAACACGGTGAGCTGCACGCGCCGCAGGTTCAGCTCGCCGAACGCGAAGTCCAGGACGGCCCCAAGGGCATCTTGGCCTTCGCCCTTGCCCTGTTCCGCAGGCGCGATGGCCAACTCGAGCCAAGCCGTCCCCTGGTTCCAGAGGATCCCGACCAGTCCGGCGTAGCCCACCAGCCGACTGTCGTCCAAGGCGCGCAGGGCGAAAAAATAGGACTCGCGCCCTGGCGGCGCCAGAAAACGCTCGCGCAGCTGCGTTTCCGAGCGGGGATAGGCCGCGGCGGCGTCCAACTGGCGCAGAAAGTCACCGTCGGCGTGCCAAGCGACCATCGCAGGCAGATCGGCTTCGCCGACTGCCGCCAGCCGCACCAGGCGTCCCTTCAGCATGCCCTCACTCCTGCAGGTACAGGATCAGGCGCTCGCGGCGGAAGAGCCTGACCCCGACAGCCAGCAGCACCGCGTCGACCACGGCCAGCCCCAGGACGAGGCTGCGCAGCCCGGAGGCCGAGGTCGTGACGGTCACGACGTGCAGCAGCAACGGCAGGGCCAGGACGGCGAGGCTGACGATCGTCACCAGATAGGCGGACCGCTGGTCGCCGACGCGCATCGCTACGATAGTGCCCACCGTGGCCAGGTAGGTGGCCAGCACAGCCGGACCGCCCAGGACAAACCACCGGCCGGCGGCGTCGGAGAGGCCGAGCCAGTTCCAGCCGTGGGTCCTCAGGGCCCAAGCGACGAGCTGGATGGCGAGTGTCGCCATGGCCATCAGGTAGCCGACGGCGGCGCCGCTGAGCACCTTGCCGGCGAAGATGGCGCGGTCGGGCAGGCGGGTGGCGAGCAGGGTCTCCAGGCTGTGGCCGGAGCGCTCGCGGAGGATCAGCTCGGGCGCCGACTGCGCCGTGACGAATACCGACGTGATCAGGACGTAGCCAACGCTCTGCAGCGCCGCGGCGGTTGAGCTGCGCACACCCGTAAGGGCAGGCATGACGCCGAGGAAGACGACGATGACGGCCGAGAAGCGCAGCGCGCGTGCGCCGGCCACGAACTCGGCCGCCTCCTTCCAGAGCATCGTCGCAAGGTCGCTCATGCGCCCTCCACGACCGACAGATAGACGTCCTCCAGGGAGCGGCGCTCGGGGACCACGGCCAGCACCCCGGCATCGGCGGCGACCAGTGCCTTGATCAACTCCTCGACGTCCGCGGCCTGGGCGAGCGTCACGCGCATCCAGCCCTCCCCGTCGGGTCCGTCCAACTGGGCACCCGCCGGCAGGTTGGCGGCCTGACCCGCGGCGGGACGCCTGCACTGCACGCGCACGACCGGGGCGCCCCCGCTTCCCTCCAGGTCGTCGGGCGCGCCCACAGCCACCAGCCGGCCGGCACGGATGATCCCCACCTGGGAGCAGAGGCGCTGGGCCTCGTCCAGCTGGTGGGTGCACATGAAGATCGTGCGCCCGCCCTCGGCCGCCAGTGACGTCAGCAGGTCGCGCAGCATCTTGATGTTGACGGGATCCAGGCCGGACGTCGGCTCGTCCAGGATCAGCAACTGCGGGTCGGCCAGCAGGGCCCGGGCGATGCCGAGCTTCTGGCGCATGCCCTTGCTGAAGCCGGACACGTGGTCGTGGCGCCGGTCCCAGAGATCGACGCGGCGCAGGGCGGCCTCGACCTTCGCCCGGCGCGCGGTGGGCGCCATGCGCGCGATGCGCCCGAAGAGGTCCAGGTTCTGGGCCGCCGTCAGCCGGTCGTAGAGGCCCACCTGATCGAGGAGCACCCCGGTCTGCGACCGCAGCTCCTCGCCTTGGGCGACGGGATCCAAGCCCAGCACGGCGATGCGCCCCGCCGAGGGACGCAGAAGACCCAGCATCATGCGCACTGTGGTCGTCTTACCGGCGCCGTTGGGGCCGAGAAAGCCGAAAACGGCCCCCCGGGCGACCTCGAGGTCGAGGTCGGCGACCGCGGTTTGCGCGCCGAAGCGGCGGGTCAGGCCCCGGCAGACGATGGCAGGCGTCATCAATCCAGCACAGCCAGCGCGCACCGAGGCGGGCTGCCGGCCGCAACCCGGGCGGCGATCAGGGACATGCGCACGAGCAGGTTGTCCACCTCAAGATTTCCCCGGCGTGGTACCGCCATGAACGCTATATCCAGCATATCACTTTGTTCGGGGGGACCCGGTGCCCACCGAGGTCACAGAAACAGCACCAGCAGCTCGCGGCGGAACAGCCGGCCGCCGAGGGCCAGCAATATGAGATCCACCCCGCCCAGCACCGCGACGGCGCCGCGCAGCCAAGGGGCGGCGACGTCCAGCGAGATCCAGTGCAGGGCAAACGGCAGGATGATCGCGCCGAGGCTCATGACGGTAATCATGTAGGCCGACCACTGGTCGAGGATGCGGAGGGCGACAAAGGTGCCCACGGAGGCCATGTAGGCGGCGATGACGAGCGGGGCCGCGAGGGCGAGCCAGCGCCCGGTGGGCGAGGCCAGGTACAGCAGCCGCAGCGTGTGCAGGCGCACCGCCGCGCCCATGAGCTGCACCGCCAGGGTCAGCAGGGAGGCCGCGTAGCCCATGAGGGCCGCCGTCAGCGCCTTGCCGGCGAAGATGGCGGCGTCGGGCAGGCGGCTCGCCAGCAGCGACTCCAGGGTGTGGCCCGCCCGCTCGCGGATCACCAGGTCCGGCGCCGTCTGGGCGACGACGACGACGGCGGCCACCACCACATAGAAGATCGAGAGGGCCCCACGCAGGGTGTTGGGGATATGAAACGGCGCCTCGAGCGAGAGGGTGGGCAAAAGGCCGCTGATCAGCACGACAAGGAAGAACACCCGCAGCGTGCGCACGTTGCCGAGGAACTCCGAGGCTTCCTTGCGGAGCATCGTGCCGATGTCCTGCGCCACAGGCTCACTTTACCACCGTCCAGGCGACCTCCGCCCAGTGCTCCACCAGCCAGCGGTCATGGGTGGCCAGGACGACCGCGCCCGCAAAGCGGCGGAGCGCGTCCTCGCACGCCTCCCGCAGCCAGAGATCGAGGTGGTTGGTCGGCTCGTCGAGCAAAAGGAGGTTGCGTTGTGATCCGCCCAGCAGCGCGGCCAGGGCCACAGCCGTGCGCTCGCCGCCGCTCAACGCCTTGACGGGCGCCCTCGCGCGGTCGCCCCGAAGACCGAGCGCCGCGGCGCTCTCCCCGCCGAGGAGCTCGAAGGGCGTCGCGTCCGGCGGCAGATCGTCGCGCTCCTGGCGCAGAAAGCCGATGTGTGCGGCCGGGCTCCGCCACACCTCGCCGGGGAGCTCCCCGGCCAGCGTGCGCAGGAGGGTGGTCTTGCCCGCGCCGTTGGGCCCCACGACGGCGATGCGGGCGCCAGGTCCCACCTCGCGCTCCCCAAACTTCAGGATCAGCCGCCCCGGAAACGGGCTCCCCCCAACAGGAAGCCGCACGGGGTCCCGGATCCAGGGCTTGTCCGGCGCGGCGGCCTCCAGCCGGTGCAGCCGCTGGTCGGCCGCCCTCGCCCGCGTGGCCGCCTTGGCCGCCTTCTTCTGGGCGTAGGGGTCGCGCACGCCAGCGTGCGCCGACGCCTGCTCGGCCCACTGCTGCCGTCGCTGCGCCGTTCGCTCCAGGTGGTCGTGCTGGGCCGCATACGCAGCGTATGCGGCCTGTCCCGTACGGGCATCCAGGTCCCGCTGCGCCCGGTAGGTGCTGAAGTTGCCGCGGAAGGCGCGCAGTTGGCCGCCTTCCGCCACATTGCCTCCATGGTCGAGCTCCCAGACGGCGGTGGCGACCCGGTCCATGAAGACCCTGTCGTGCGAGACCATCAGCACCGTGCCCCGGTATCGCTGAATCCCGCGCTCCAGCCACTCCAGGGCCGCGACATCGAGGTGGTTGGTGGGCTCATCCAACACAAGCAGGTCGGGTGCTTCGGCGAAGAGCGCTGCCAGCGCGGCGCGCGTGCGCTCGCCGCTGCTCTGGTTTCCGGCCGGCAGCTCCTGGGGCAGGTGGCCCACCCGGAGGCCACGGGTGAGCGTCACGCCGTCCACCCGATCGACAATGGCCCTGAGGAGCGTGGACTTGCCGACGCCGCTTGGGCCGAGCAGGGCGATGCGGTCGCCATGCTCAACCCGGGCCGCCTGCACGAAGAAGAGGGTGCGCGCGCCGAGCCGCGCGCGAAGGTCGGTGATCACAAGCAACGACATGGTACCAGCACCCCCGGGGGACGATCGGCCGACGGCGGCGGGGTGCTAATTGCGCATGCGCTCAGTCTACCCGGCGGCCGAAGGGGTGTCCACCGGCGCCGGCCCGCGGCCCGGTCGCAGGTCGCCACAGCGCCGGGCAGGTGCCGCGCTCGCGCGGCGGCTACTCGCCGCCGTCGGCCAGGGAGGGCTGCAGCACGAGCCGCCGCCGGGGCGGCAGGCTGCACACGCTGCGCAGGGGGTCGGAGCCGGCGGCCACGACGAGGAAGATCAGGATGAAGGCCGTGCCGATGACGGTCAGGATGTGGGCGGGCGCCACCACGGCGCCCAGGAAGCCATAGCCCCAGTTGGCGACGGCCATGGCACCACCGGCCACCAGCAGGTAGATGGCGGAGACGCGGCCGCGGAAGTGGTCGCTGCTCCGCTCCTGCACCTCGGCGAAGGCGATGGTCATGAACATGCTCTGCGAAGCGCCGACGGCGACGGCCGCCACCACGGCCGCGGCGGGCGAGCGCGACAGCCCGAGCACCGCCGTGCTCAGGCCGCTGGCCAGGGCCGAGATCAGGTAGAGCCGTCCCCGCAGCCGGAGGTTCTTGACCACCATCAGCGGCAGCGCTCCGAGGATCGACCCGAGGCCGACGAGCGTCATGATGGAGCCGAAGAGGCCGGCGCCGCCGCCCAGCGCGCCCTGGACGAAGGCCGGCAGGATGCCCATGTATGCCATGGTCAGACCGCAGTGGCCAAGAAGGATGCCGATGAGCACACCGAGGGGCGGGTTGGCGCGGACGTAGCGGACCCCGTCCATGAAGCCGACGCCGGTGGATGACCGGGGGGCCGCCGTTCGCGGGTGGATGCCCCGCGACTGCCAGGCGCCGACGGCATAGAAGGCAGCGCAGAGGGCGAAGACGGCCCATGAGCCGGTCGCCGCCAGCAGCACGGCGGCCAGGGCCGGACCGACGAACTCCGAGCCCCGCTGGGCGATGGCCTGCAGGGCGGAGGCGTTGAGCAGGTCGGTATCCTCGACGACGTTCGGCAGCAGGGCCGTGGAGGCCGTCGAGAGCAGGGTGCCCCCGACGCCCAGCAGCAGCACGAGGCCCAGGATCGGCCAGATGGCGTCGCGGCCAAGCACGGCGAGGGCAGCGAGGCCCAGGCACCCGAGCGCCGACAGCCCAAGGGCCGCCGCCAAAAGGCGCCCGCGGTGGAAGCGGTCCGCCAGCACGCCGCTCCAGGGCGCGGCCACGACGTTGGGGATCATGAGGGCGAACAGGCTCGCGCCCACCCAGAAGGTCGAGTGGGTCAGGTTCTGAACCAGCCAGCCGACGGCGAGCTGCAGCGCCCACTGGCCGCAGCCGGCCTCGGCGATGACGAGCCAGAGGCGCCGGAAGTTCGGCAGGCCAAGCGATCCGAACAGCTGGCGCACCCCGGCCATCCCCTCCGCAAGCCACTATACCGGGGCGGGGAACCGGGGACCAGATATAGGTGCGCCCCCGCCCGTCGGCGGGGGCGCTGCTGCCCGGCTACCCGGCGCGGAGGCGGCCGTCGACGTCGCCGTCCCGCAACTTGCGCAGCGCGGCGCCGATGATCTGGCGCATCCGCTCGCGCGTCACGCCGAAGTGGCGGCCGACGTCCTCGAGGGTGTGCGGGTGCCCGTCCGCCAGGCCGAACCGCAGGCGCACCGCCTCGCGCTCGCGCGGGCTGAGCGCCTCCAGGGCCAGGGCGAGGTCGGCGCGGGTCACGGCCGATACGGCATCCTCGGCGGCCGAGGCCGGGTCCGCCACGAAGTCGCCCAGGAGGCTCCCGTCGTCCTCTCCCACGGGGCTGTCGAGGCTCACGGGCTCCTGCCCGGCCTGCATCAGCTCGGCGACCTTGTCCGCGGGCCGCCCCAGGGCCGCGGCGATCTCCGCCTGGCTCGGGTCGCGTCCCAGCTCCATCTGCAGGCGCAGGGCCGTGCGGTTGACCTTGGTCAGGGCGTCCACCGTGTGAACCGGGATGCGGATCATCCGGCCCTTGTCGGCGAGGCCGCGCGAGATGGCCTGGCGGATCCACCAGGTCGCATACGTGCTGAAGCGGAACCCGCGGTCGGGGTCGAAGCGCTCGACGGCCTTCAGCAGGCCGAGATTGCCCTCCTGGATCAGGTCCAACAGGTCGAGTCCCTTACCGGCGAAGCGCTTGGCGATGCTCACGACCAGTCGAAGGTTGGCCGACGCCAGACGGGCCCGCGCCTCCTCATCGCCTGCGCGCGCGCGGCGCGCGAGGTCGACCTCCTCCTCCTTGCTGAGGAGCGGCGTGCGGCCGATCTCCTGCAGGTAGGTGTGGAGGGGATCCTCGATGCCGGCCGGCGGCTCCTCCGAATCCAGCGGCAGAAGGGCCGGGGACATGGATGCGATCCTCCCTCTAGCCGGCCAAGCGGCCGACGATGCGACAGACCGGGTCCTGCCCGGCGTGCATCTATCTAACCATACACTACTTCGTTTTGTAAAGTACTTCGCTTTAGGGAAGCCCTGCCCCGAACACGATGCGTCCGCCCACGATGGTGCCGGCCACCGGGACGGCGGCGATCTCGGCCGGCGGCACGCGTGTCGGGTCGGCACCCAGCACGGTGAAGTCGGCGAGCAGACCGGGCCGGATGCGGCCCTTGCGGTCCTCGTCGCGGCTCGCGTAGGCCGAGCCGGCCGTGTAGGCGGCGATGGCCTCCTCCGGGGTCAGGCGCTCCTCGGGCTGGTAGTCGGCGCCGGAGGCCGTCCGCTGGTTGACGGCGTCGTGGATGCCCAGCAGGGGCGCGCCGTCGACCACGGGGCGATCCGAGCTGCCCGGCAGGGGGATCCCGCGCTGCAGGTAGCTCCGCAGCGGGTAGCACCAGCGGGCGCGGGCGGGGCCGAGGCTTCGCGCCATGCCGTCGCCGATGGCGCCGATGAAGTGCTGCTGCGGGACGGGGATCACGCCAAGGCGCGCGATGCGGTCCAGCGTGGCGGGGCTGACGACGCCGGCGTGCTCGATGCGGTGGCGCGGGTCGGGCCGCGGGTGCAGGCGCATGGCCTCCTCGTAGCAGTCCAGCATGAAGTCCACGGCACGGTCGCCGATGGCATGCGTGGCCAGCTGCCAGCCGCTCGCGTGGCCGTCGATGCACCACTGCCGCAGCCGCTCCGGCGGCGTGGCGAAAAAGCCTACGTTCTCCGGCTCCGGGGCGTAGGGGTCGTGCATGGCGGCGGTCCGGCCAATCAGCGAGCCGTCGGAGAACATCTTGAGCGGGCCGATCCGCAGCCAGTCGTCGCCCCAGCCCGTGCGGATGCCCTGCTGGAGCCCGAAGAAGTCGCCGATGCGCTGGAGCTGGCTCACATGCACCATCAGGGTCGAGCGGACGCGCATCGCGCCCTGCTCCACGGCCTGGCGGTACGCGTCGAGCTCGACGGGCGAGTGATGGCCGATCCCCGCTTCGGTGTGGCTGGTGATGCCCTCGCGCACGTACACGTCGCTTGCGGCCCGCAGGGCCGCCACCAGCGCGTCGGTCGGATACGGGTAGCCTGGGCGCCGCAGCAGGCCCTGTGCGTTCTCCTGGAGCAGACCCGTGGGCTCGCCGTGCGCATCGCGCACGATCTGCCCGCCCTCGGGGTCGGGCCGGTCGCGCGTGATCCCCGCGTCGGCCAGCGCGCGGCTGTTGGCCACCAGCATATGACCCGAGTTCTGCTGGGCCATGACGAAGTGGTCGGTCGACACCCGGTCGAGGTCCTGCCGGCTCGGGTGCCTGCCGCCCGGCAGCTTGTTGTTGTCATAGCCGGTGCCGATCACCCACGTCCCGGCGGGCTGCCGCGCCGCACGCTCGCGCAGCGCGGCGACGATGTCGTCCACGGTGGGAAGCCGCAGCGACACGGTGCTCAGCTGCATGCCGAAGCTCAGCATGTGGTTGTGGGCATCGTGGAAGCCGGGCACGATCGTTTTCCCGGGCAGGTTGAGGACCGCGGTCCTCGGACCGCGAAGCGCGCGCACCTCGTCCTCGGTCCCCACGGCCAGGATGCGGTCGCCCGCGACGGCCACGGCGGCTGCCCGCGGCCGCTCCGGATCGATCGTGATCACGGTGGCTCCCGTGAGAATGAGATCGGCGGTCACCATGCGCCATCCCCCCGCAGCCGGCTTCGCGACGGGAGGAACCCGGCCCTGCGGGCCGAAACCGCTCCCATGCGGCTCTACATCCTTCACCTCGGCGACTGCTACGTGGACAAGGGCTCGGTGCTCACGCCCGGACTCGACAGCGGCATGTGGTGGACGATCCCCATCGTCGGCTACCTCATCCGCACGGACGACGGGCGCAACATCCTCGTGGACTCGGGCATGGACAAGGCCCACATCGCCGACCCCGAGGCCACCTTCCGCGGCCAGCCCTTCGGCGAGGTGCTGAAGGTGCGCATGCGGGCCGAGGACTACGTGGTCAACCGCCTCGGGGAGCTCGGCCTGACCCCGGCCGACATCGACATCCTGGTCGCGACCCACTTCCACTTCGACCACGCCGGCAACACCCGCGACTTCACGGCGAGCGAGGTCTACGTGCAGCGGGACTGCTACGAGGACATCATGCGGCTGGACGCGCCGTACCCGCGCGCCACCTACGACGTGCCCGGGCTGAAGTGGCATGTCGTGGACGGTGAGCCGGAGATCGCGCCCGGGGTGCAGCTGTTGAAGACGCCCGGCCACACGCCGGGGCATATGTCGGTGGCTGTCAGCCTGCCGCGCACGGGGAAGGTCATCATCGGCATCGACGCCATCTACGTGCAGGACAACCTGGACAGGGACAACTGGGGCGCCTACCAGGACCCGGTGGCGGCAAGGGCCAGCGCCCGCCGCCTGCAGGCCATGGACCACGCGATGCTGCTCTACGGGCACGACCCGGCCCAGTGGGCGACGCTGAAGAAGTCCCCGGACTTTTACGAGTGAGCGACTTCGCGGCGGACGTCGACGCCCACGCGGCCGAGTACCTGGCGGCGCTGCGCGCGTATTGCCGCGTGGC
>JAJYVM010000497.1 GCA_021792015.1 Bacillota bacterium
CGACCAGGAGGGCGCGGGCCAGCGGGTCGGCATCCCGTACGGCTCGAACCCCGAGACGTGCCCGGTGCGCAACGTGCAGGCATGGCTTGAGGCGGCGTCCATCGCGAGCGGGCCGGTGTTCCGCCGTGTCAACCGGTGGGGCCAGGTGGCGGACGTCCGGCTGACAGGCCAGGGTGCGGCCCTCGTGGTGAAGCACCGCGCCGAGCTCGCCGGCCTCGACCCCGCGCGGTTCTCGGGCCACTCGTTGCGGGCGGGCCTCGCGACGGCCGCCGCCGAGGCAGGAGTCGGCGAGCGGTCGAGCATGAACCAGACCCGGCACAAGAGCCTGCCGATGGTGCGGCGCTACATCCGCGAGGGCAACCTGTTCCGCGAGAACGCGGCTGGGCACGTCGGGCTGTAGCGCGGGGGCCGGCGGGTCGGCGTCAATCAGCGTGAGCAAGGACGGTGGTCTGTTGTGGCGGCGCTCGTGACGTACCGGGTGAGGCTCGCTTGGGACGAAGAGGGCCGCGCCTGGAATGTGGAGGTGCCGGCGCTGCCGGGGTGCGTGACGTACGGCGAGACGCAGGACGAGGCCCTGTCCAACGCCCGTGAGGCGATCGCCGGCTTCCTCGAGGTCCTGCGCCGGCACGGCGAGCCGATCCCGCCGTCCGACGCCGAGGAGGCAGTCACGGTCGCGGTGCCGGGGGCGTGAGCGATGGCGAGGGCCGGGCGCCGAGAGTCACGGGAGCCGAGCTGATCCGTGCGCTCATTCGCGCGGGCTTCTCTGTCGAGTACGTGCGCGGCAGCCACCACTACCTGCGCCGCGGCGGCGCGCCTCCGACCGTCACTGTGCCGGCGCACGGTCGTCGCACGATCCCTCCCGGCACGCTGCGCAGCATCCTGCGCCAGGCAGGCATGACCGCGGACGAGCTGCGGCGGTGGTTGTGAGGAGCGGGCTGCGGCGCCGGGGCGGCCGCTGATGATCGTCCATGTCGAGGGCGACGTGGCGGGCGGAAAGTCGACCGCGGCCAAGGCGGTGGCGCGAGCGCTGGGATGGCGTGTGGTCAGCGTCGACCAGTTCCGGGACCGTGCCGCCTGCCGGCGGCTGGCGGCTGGTCGAGAACGGCGCGGAGGGCGGTCGCCGGCAGGGTTCGCCCGAGTCAGCGGGATCTCCGGGTCCTGACGGTGAACCTAGGGGCGCCTGAGGGAGCGGGGGTGTTCCACCTTGGGTCGACGTAGGGGGAGCGTGACGGAGCGAGGTCCCGGTGTGTGGCAGGTGCGCCTCTACCTGGCGCTGGGGCCAGACGGCCGGCGGCGCAACTACACGCACACGATCCGTGGCACGAAGCGCGATGCCGACCGGCACCTCGCCCAGGTGGAGCGTGATCTGCAGATGGGGGCCGCCGTCTCCGGCGAGCGCCACCGTACGGTCGAGCAGCTCCTCGACGACTACCTGGCGGCCGCGGCGCCGCGCGTGAAGCGGCAGACCCTGGCCGGCTACCGAAGCGTGGCCGACGCATACCTGCGCCCGAACCTCGGGACTGTGCAACTGCAGTCGCTGACGACGGGCGACGTCCAGCGCATGGCGAACGGCCTGAGCGCCAAGGGCCTCTCGCCCGTCACGGTGGGGCGGGCCGTCTCCGTGCTGTCGTTCGCCCTGGACGCCGCCGTGAAATGGCGCCAGCTCGGGCATAACCCCGCCAAGAGCGTGGGGTTGCCAGCGTTGCGTCGCCGGGACCGGCGCGTGCTTGCCGCCGAGGAGGCCAAGCGCCTCCTCAGTGCTGCGTACGAGGGGCCGCACGGCCTGCTCTTGCGTTCGCGCTTGCGACGGGCATGCGGCCGGGGGAGTACCTGGCGCCCCGGTGGCAGGACGTCGACCTCAAGGCCGGCCGCGCCTCGGTGGTCCGTGCCCTCGTGCGCGTCGGACGTGCCTGGGACTTCGAGGAGGTCAAGACCGCGAACAGCCGGCGCAGCGTTCCGTTCCCGGCCGAGCTTGCGGGCCGCCTCACAACTCACCGCAGGGAGCAGCTGGAGCGGCGCGTGGCGATGGGACCGGGATGGGAGGACAACGACCTCGTCTTCTGCGGCCAGCGCGGCCAGCCGCTCGACGAGCGCAACCTGCATCGCCCACACTTCAAGGCCGCGCTCACGGCGGCGCGGCTCCCGGCGGAGAGAATCCGGCTTTACGACCTCCGGCATACATGCGCGACCCTGCTGCTACAGGAGGGCCACGCGCCCAAGGTGGTGAGCGAGCGCCTGGGCCACGCCTCGAGCGCTTTCACCCAGGATGTGTACGCGCACGTATTGCCCACGATGCAGCAAGCAGCCTCCGACACGCTGGGCGCGCTCCTGTTCCGGCCGCGGGCGGAGAGCCGCGGGCGAGCCCCGCGCAAGCCGAGGTGAGCGTCACGAATCAAGCGGTCACCTGCGCACGAGTTGCGTACGCAATCCACGCACCCGGGCGCTCGGCGGATACATCGACGCATGGTGCGGCAACGAGAGGGCCTTGTCTGACGCGGATTTGCGGGCGTCGAGTTCCGTTCAGGGAGCTCAGGCAAGTCTCGGGAAGACAACGGCATTCAAGAGGTCAGGGGTTCGATCCCCCTCCGCTCCACCAAGGTTTTCTGCACAGTAGCGCGGTTCGTTGCCCCCGGGGAAACCCGGGGGCCTTCGTTCAGGCGGCGAATGGGCTGCGACCCGTTGAGGGCGTGCCGGAGGCTGCCCGGTCGGGCTACGGGTCGGGCTGCCATCGAGGCCCCGGGGCTGGGGGCAGCCGCGACCCACGTCACGCGAGACATCCTGCAATCGCCCCGCTTCCAGGCGGCGGCCCCACGGCCTCCGATTGCCATCTGGCG
>JAJYVM010000029.1 GCA_021792015.1 Bacillota bacterium
TCTCAAAGCGCTGCTCGGGCCCCCAGGACTCGCGCAGCAGGCCGGAGAGGGCAAGGCCCCGGCCCGTGACGACCCTGCCGCCGGCGACGTCGCGCACGATCTGGCGACCGCCGTCCCAATCCCTGGCGAACGGCCCATCCTCGCAGACGAAGCGGACATCGAGATCCTCGGCCGCGTCGTCGAAGCCGCGCGCGGCGGGTCCGCACCACAGCACGGCCAGCGTACCCGGCCCGAGGCGGCTCTCGCACCACGTGCGGATGCTCTCCTGCACGCGATCCACCTCCCCGGTTCCGGGTTCCACATGCGCGAGGGGCGACCTGCTCCGTCCGGATTGCCGGCTGGCGTCGGGTGAAAAGGGGCGGGGCCGCACGGCCCCGCCCGTCACAAGAACTGCTGCCTTACGAGCGCCGCATCGCGCGCAGGCCCAGAACGGCCGCGGCGGCGACCCCCAGCGCCGACAGGGTCCACGTGTTCGTCAGCACGCGCACGATGCCGCTGCGCCGGCCGCGACGCGGGAAGCCCCACATCATCGGCACCACCTCCGAATGCTAGCCTCCCCGCGCTCGCCTCCGGCGGCTCTGGCAATGCGTCGTGCTCCGAGCCCCCTAACGATCGCCAGCGGCGCGCGCGCCGACGTCGCCGCGCACCGAGTCGGCTGTCGCCAGCGACGGGTTGAAGGCGCCAGTCGTGCCAAAGAGCTTGTTGGACAGCTTCCAGTAGCCGTGCACATTGGCCGCCTGCGCCGCGGGCGCGAGGGCCGCGTTCGGCACCGCGTCGAGCAGGAATCCGGCGAGGGCCTGGCCGCCGCCCCCGGTGACGTACACGACGTCGAGGTCGTCCTTTTGCCACACGGACTCGACCTCGGTGATGATCTTGCGCGCAACCTCGCGGAAGGCGTCATTGCGCAGCGGGGTGATGTCCTGCACCTTGCCGCCTGAGCGCAGCCGGCCGGAGAGGACGATCGCGTCCAGCTCGTAGGTCTCGCGCGTCAGGCCGAAGTCGCGCTGCAGCGCGTCCGCGATCAGCGCGTACGCGGTGCCGAGGCCCGTCGTCGTGGTGACCGAGAGCCGCTCGACGTAGTCCAGGTGGTCGGCGACCACGAGATCCGTCGTGCGGAAGCCGATGTCGATCACGCCGACGCGCGAGGCGGCCAGGTCGGGCTGCTGCACCGTGCCGGAGCGGTCAAGGAACAGGTCGAAGACCGTGCCGAACGGCTGCGGCACCACGCGGACGTTCTCGACGACGATCGACTTCTCCAAGGGCCGGGGCCCGCCGTGCAGGACGACGCGGTGCTCGCCCAGCATGATGTCGACCAGCGCGTCGCGGTACAGGCGGTAGTGGGCGGGCGGCAGGCCGGTGACGATGTTGGCGTGGCCCGTCGGCCCGTCGATCACCAGCCCGAGGGCAGTCAGGAAGAGGACGCGCGCGCTCCAGTCGCCAGGCCGGTTCTCGGCCAGCGAGCGCGCGGCGATCTCGCTCTGGCGGGCGGCCAGCGTGCCGACGAAGTACCGGTCGCCATCGATCTCCACGACGAGGTTGTCCTCTTCCTGCGTGTAGAGCGAGAGCTCCGAGCGGTAGGCGAGGTCGGCCCCCAGACCCACCACGCTTGGCAGGACGACGTCGCGACTCCCGTTGGTCGCCTTCAGGAATCCGTAGCCAAGGTCGATGCCGACATTGCTGGTGAACATTCACGCGCCTCCTTGCGGCGCCATCGCCGCACCTCGGGTTCCTCTGCGAGGCCGCGAAGGCGTCCGATCGCGCCCCCGCCGTGCACGGACGGGACGCGCCCGGCAGCGGCGCCGCCAGCGTCGGCCGAGCCGGCGCGGGCCCTGCCGCGCGGAGCCTTCCACGGCCGTTATCGGCGAGGGGGGCGCGTGAATTGAGCGATGTGGCGCGCGTTTGCCGTCGAGGCCACTGCGGGAGGGCGCAGGGCGGCGGGCATCCACGCGCGTCCGGCGGGCTCTGATGCAGCCGTGGCGGCCACTTCGGGCGGGCCGGGCGCCGGTCGGGCCCCGCCCCTTCCGCCTTGTGAGGAGCTGGCACCGGCAAGCGGGTGCGGAGAATCGACCGTGGCGGGAAAGGCGGCGGAGGCTCCCAGGCGGCGGGCGGCGGTCGCCCGGTCCGGCGGCGCGGCGCGACCCGGGCGGCGCGCTGTGCCCGCTGCGGTGCTGGCGGCGCGCGCTGCATGCGACCTCGGGGGCGTGCCCGTCCACGCACGCCCCGTCCCGCCTGGGGCAATACGCCCTCGTCCTCCGGCCGTGGCGCCGCCGGTGGTATGCCGCTCCACGCCCCGCACGGTCCCGCACCGCCCCGAACGGGCCCCACACGCGCAAACCCAACACCGGCCTTCATTTTCATCGCCCCTGCCACCGCAAACGCGCGCGGCGCCCGCACATCGCCCTAAACGCCCACCCCCGGCCGCACGATGCAGTGGGCGGCTGCTGCAGGGCAGCCCAGCTACTCTGGTCGCACCACGGAGGGGGGACCGCCGGCCGATGGGCGGAGCGGTGCGGACGATGCCGCTGGACAAACCTCGATATGGCGGGCGGCTTCACATGCCTGCCTGGATCCCTGGCGGACGCGTATCCGGTCCCAGCCTGGCCAGCCGCCGCATGGCGCCGCGACGCGAGTCGATGCGCCTGACGCTCTGGCTGCAGGGCGGCGACGGGGTGCCGCGCCGCATGGACGTCCCCCTGGCGACGCTGGCGCTGGCGGTGCTCTGCATCGCCGCCTGCGTGGCCGCCAGCGTCGAATTCGGCATCCAGTCCCAGGCCCGGGCCGCGACCCTCCAGCGCCAGACGCAGCGGCTCAGCGCCGAGGCCTCGGCCGGGGCGCGGGCCGAGGGCAAGCTCAGCCAGCTCCAGCAGCAGGCGGCGGGCCTGCGGAAGACGCTGAATACGATCACCGCGCTCGACGGGCAGGTCCGCTCCGAGGCAGGCGCCCCCGCATCCGGCACGGCCGTCCAGGCGACCGCCGGCCTGTCGGCCACCGATCCGGCCGTCAGCCACCTGGATGCCGCCAGCGGGGTCCTGCGCAAGCTGCAGCAGGCGATCCCGGCGCTGGCCCATGATGTGAAGAACCTCGGCCACTCGATGACGGGCTGGACGGCCGACGCGGCGCACACTCCGTCGATCTGGCCGGTGCGGGGGCCGATCACCTCGCCGTTCGGCGCCCGCCTCAACCCGCTCAACACGAGCCAGAGCCAGATCCACACCGGGGTGGACATCGGGGTCGTGGTCGGCACGCCGGTCCACGCGACGGCGGCTGGCACCGTTGCGTTTGCGGGCTGGAACAACATTTACGGCAATCAGGTCATCGTCGCCGTCGGCGGCGGGCTCGACACGATGTACGGACACAACTCGCGGCTTCTGGTCCGTGCGGGGCAAGCGGTCGTCAAGGGCCAGGTGCTCGCCCTCTCCGGCGACACCGGCTGGAGCACAGGTCCCCACGTCCACTACGAAATCGACATCAACGGCCAGCCCGTCAACCCGGCCGCCTATCTGCCGGGGTACGCGGAAGTGGCCGGAGGGGGGGCGTCCTGATGTGGAGGCGGGCGGTTCAGGGAACTCTGGACACGGTGATCGGTAGCCAGACGGAGCTTTTGGGCAAGGTCACGGGGAGCGGCTCGATCCGGATCGACGGCCGGCTGCAGGGGGAGGTCGACGTCGAGGGCGACGCGTACGTCGGACAGGACGGCGTGGTCGTCGCCGACATCCGGGCCCGCGACGTCGTGATTGCCGGCGAGGTGCGCGGCAACGTGCATTCGGCCGGCAGGCTGGAGCTGCTGCCGACCAGCCGCCTGTTCGGCGACATCCGCGCCGTGCGGCTGGCCATCGCGGACGGCGCCATGTTCCGCGGCAACTGCCAGGCCTACACCGACGAGCCGTCCGAGGACGGCGAGGGCGGACGCCGCGCCCGCGTCGAGGCCGTGCCCCCCGCGCCGGCCCGCGAGAGCAAGCCGGCCGCCGCCCGGGGCAGCGGCCAGATGTCACCCGCCCTGCCGTTTGCCCGCTCCGCGGTGCAGGCGGAGGCGGCACCGGCGCTCGAGGTGCGCGCCACACCCGTCACGCCGGTCGCTGTCGGCGGCGCGACGGCTGCCTCGGCCATCCGCGAGCCGGCGCTGGGCGGCGCCCATCCCCTGGCCTAGCGGGCACACCGGAACGATCATTTGTGGGCGGCGCGTATGCGCCGCCCTTCACGACCGCTCAGGCCCGGCCTAGGCGAAGGCGAACGACCGGTCCGCCGAGAAATCGGCGATGAGGGCCGCGATCAGCTTGCTCGCGCCCCGGGCATCGCGCAGGTCCGCCATCTCCACGGGCGAGTGCGAATACCGCCGCGGCAGGCAGAGGGCCAGGGCAGCCGCACCGGCGCCCGCCTGCTGCATCGCCGCGGCGTCGTTGTTGCCGCCGCGCGTCAGGTCAAGCTGCAGGGGTACGCCCGCGGCCGCCGCCGTCTCCTCGAGCCAGGCGACCATGGCCGGGTGGGCGAGGTAGCCGCCGCCCCCGCCGCCCCGGGCCATCAGCGGCAGAACGGGACCGCGGCCGATGTCCGTCGTGCAGACCGAGGCCGGCACGTCCGGGGTCCCGCCGCAGGGGACCGTGTCGACGGCCAGGGCGACGTCGGGGTGCAGGCGGCAGGCCGCGGCCTTGGCGCCGCGCAGGCCGACCTCCTCCTGCGAGGTGAAGGCGAGGACCACGCGCGCGCGGGGGGCAGGCGCGGAGCTGTGCCGGCGCTGGCGGAGCACCTCGCAGAGCACGGCGCAGCTCAGCCGGTTGTCGATGGCCTTGGCCGTCACGCGCTCCCCCTTGCCGAGGCGGGTCAGCGGGCCCGTCCACGTCACCTGGGAGCCGACGCGGATGCCCATCGCGGCCACCTCGTCGGCGCTCTCGGCGCCCACGTCCACGAAGAGCTGGTCGAAGGTCGGGGTGCGGCCGCGCTCGTCGGCGCCGGAGAAGTGGCCCGGCTTGATGCCGACCACGCCCGCATGGCCCGCGACGACGACCTGGTGGGCGAGAAAGCACGACTCGCGGGCGCCGCCGAGCGGGGTGACGGCCAGAAAGCCTGTGGGCATGACGCGCTGCACAAGGGCGCCGATCTCGTCGGTGTGGGCATCGATCAGCATCAGGGGCGTGCCGGCGGGGCCGCCGAGGTCCACGTACAGGTTGCCGAAGACGTCCAGCTCGGTGCGGTGGCCGAGGCCCTGCACGATCTCGCGCACCGCGCGGATGACCGGCTGCTCCTGGCCGGGCACGGCGTGGATCTGTGTGAGGGCGGCCAGCGTGTCGAATAGGAAGTCGGGCATGGGGATTTCACTGACACCTCCTGGCGTCGGGCGTTCGGCGGGGGTGGGGGGCGGGCCTGCCGGGCGCCGGATTGTGGGGTGGCCGGCGGCGCGACCTCGGGCTCGCAGGCCGGCTTGGCGCCCCCCAGTCAGGCCCCGCGGCCCCCAGGTGATGCCGAAACCTCGCCAGCTGCCGGTCAAGCCGGTCCAGGCGGTTTCTGGGCTGGGCGACGCGGTGCGGCTCGCCCGGGTACGGCACGAAGGCTGACTCGCGCCCGGGCATCCGGAGGGCGTCCGCATGCCTTCGCCGCCTGCCGCCCCGTTCGCGGTACCATCAGGCCGAAGGGGGTCGTGGCCGCTGCGGCTCGTGGTCGCCGAGAAGCCAAGCGTGGCCGCCGACCTGGCCCGCGTGATCGACCCGGGCGCCGCCCGCCGCCAGGGCTGGCTGCAGGGCCGTCTGTACACCTGGACGTGGGCCCTGGGCCACATGGCGGAGCTGGCGCCGCCGGAGTCCTACCAGCCCGCCCTGAAGGGCCGCTGGCGGCTGGAGCTGCTCCCCGTGCTGCCCGAGGCCTTTGCTATCCAGGCGCGGGAGGGCCGCACGGCCCAGCTCGAGGTGATCCGGGGCCTGCTGCGCAAGGCCGAGGCGGTTGTCGTCGCGACGGACGCCGGCCGCGAGGGCGAGCTGATCTGGGAGTACATCCGCGAGGTCAGCGGCTACGATGGCCCGGCCCAGCGCCTGTGGCTCTCGGAGGGCACCCCCGCCGCCGTGCGCGCCGCGTTTGCCGACCTGCAGGCGCCGAAGGCCGACCTGGCGGCGGCCGCCCGCGCCCGGGCCTGCGCGGACTGGGTGATCGGCATGAACGCGACGATGGCCCTCTCCGCGCGCCACGGGGGCCTTTGGTCGGCGGGGCGCGTGCAGACGCCGACCCTGGCCCTGCTGACCTCCCGCGAGGCGGAGATCGCCGCCTTTACCCCGACCGAGTACTTTGTCGTGACGGCGGCCTTCGCCGCCGTCGATGCCCAGTTCCGGGGCCGCTGGTTCCGCGGCAAGCAGGACCGGCTCCCGGACCGCGCGGCCGCCGAGGCCGTCGCCAGCAAGGTCCGCGGCCAGCCGGCGCGGGTGGCCTCCGTGACCCGCAGGCGGGCCCGGGAAGCGCCGCCACGCCTGTTCAACCTCAACGACCTGCAGCGCGCCGCCAACGCGCGCCACGGCCTGACGGCCGCGGACACGCTGAAGGCCGCACAATCGCTCTATGAGCGGCACAAGGCCATCACCTACCCACGCACCGACAGCCGCCACGTCTCGGCGGAGGCCTTCGCCACCTTTCCGGAGCGGCTGCGCGCGATCCGCGGCGACCTGGCCCCCGTCGCCAGCGGCCTGGCGGCGAGCCTACCCCACCCTGGCAAGCGCGTGGTGGACGACGCCCAGGTCAGCGACCACCACGCGCTGCTGCCGACGGCCGCGGCGCCGGATCCGGCCCGCCTCGGACCGGCGGAGGCGAAGGTGTATGCGCTGATCGTGCGGCGCTTTCTGGCCGCACTGCTGCCGCCGGCCGTCTACGACGACACGGAGGTCGTCACGGAGGTGGCGGGCGACACCTTCCGCAGCCGCAGCCGCGTCCTGCTCACCCCCGGCTGGCGCGAGGCGGAGCCCCATGTCGCGGCCCGGGACAAGGACGATGAGGAGGAGGAGCCGGCCGGCGGCAACCTGAGTCGGCTGCGCCAGGGGATGGACGCCGCCTGCACGGGCGCCGAGGTCGCCGCCCGCCAGACCAAGCCGCCCAGCCGCTTCACGGAGGCAAGCCTGCTGCAGGTCATGGAGACGGCCGGGCGCCTCGTGGACGACGACGCCCTGGCGGAGGCCATGCGCGAGCGCGGCCTCGGCACCCCGGCGACGCGCGCGCAGATCATTGAGACCCTGATCGCCCGCGACTACGTGGCCCGCCAGGGCAAGAGCCTGGTCCCGACGGAGCGCGGCCAGCGCCTGGTGGACCTGGCGCCGCCGGAGCTGCGCGAGCCCGCCACCACCGGCGAGTGGGAACAGCGGTTGCGGGCCGTCGAAGCGGGCCGCGACCGAGCGGACGCATTCCTCGCTGACATCGCCGCCGTCACGCGCCGCATCGTGGCCGATGTCGCCGGCCAGGCGCCCGCGCGGCTGCCGCCTCCCGCGGCGCCCGATCGGCCGCCGCGCGGCGAGCCAGCGCCGGCCAGTGGCCGTGCGGCGGGGCGCTCCGGTGCCCGTGAGAGGTCGCGGTCAGGCCGCGGCCAGGCACCGCCCGCCTCCGCTCAGATGCCCATCGGCACCTGCCCGCGCTGCGGCGGTCCCATCGTCGAGAGCCCGAAGGCCTACGGGTGCGCCAACTGGCGTCCGGAGGCCGGCGGCTGCCGCTGGGTGCTGTGGAAGAAGGTCGCGGGCAAGACGCTGAGCCCCACCCAGGCCCGCGAGCTGCTGGCCCATGGCGAGACGAAGCGGGTGCTGAAGGGCTTCACCTCGAAGGCGGGCCGGAAGTTCGACGCGCGGCTGCGGCTCGAGCGCGAGACGGGCCGGACCGGCTTCGTCTTTCCGCCCACCGCACCGAATGTCGCGCAGACCACATCCAAGCGGACGACAGCGCGGTAAGGTTCTGGGAATGCGGCCCGCGGAGGCGATGGCTGTTGAGCCGGCGCACGCTCCTGGGATCCCTGAGCCAGCCCGACTTCCGCCGGCTGTGGCTGGCGACCGCCACGTCCGGGTCCGGGCAGTGGGCCCTGCAGCTGGCGCTCGGCTGGCTGGTGCAGACGCTCACCCATTCGAGCTTCTGGGTCGGGACGGCGCTCTTCGCCATGCAGATCCCCAACGTGCTGGCGGCGCCATGGAGCGGGGTGCTCAGCGACCGCTTCGAGCGCTCGCGCGTGCTGACCGTGTCCATGGGGGCGGCGGCAGTGGGCACGCTGGCTCTGGCGGCGCTGAGCGGGGCCGGCCGCGCCAGCCTCCCGGCCGTCCTCGCCATCGTCTTCCTGATCGGGGTGGCCGGCACGGTGATGATGGTCTCCTCCTCCGCCCTGCTGGCGAACGTCATCACCGACCGCGACCTGCTCAACGCAGCCGCCCTGCAGGCCATCGCCCAGCGCGGCTCGGAGTTCATCGGACCGGCCGTGGGCGCCATCCTCCTGGCCATCACAGGCTCCTGGTCCGTCTTCGCCCTCTGCGCCGTCTTCTACGTGTTGGGCGTCCAGAACGCCTGGGGAATCCGGCGGCGCGCCGCGTCGGCCCAGCCCGCCGCTGACCTCCCCGCGGCGCCCGCCCCCACCGCCGGGAAGCCGGCCGCGACGCCCGCGGGTGCCCCCTCCGGCCGCTTCCGCGCCAGCATCCACTACGTGCGGACCCACCAGCCGCTGGGGCTGATCGTCTCGCTGGTGGGCCTGCACTGCCCGCTGACCATGTGCTACATGGCCGTGCTGCCGGCCTTCGTGCTGACCTCGCTGCACGGCGGCGCCGGCCTGTTCGGGACGGCGATGACCCTGGTCGGCCTCGGCTCGGCGCTTGGCGCCCTGCCGCTGCTGTTCGTCAAGGCGCCCCGGATGCGGGGCCGGCTCATGCTCTGGTCGGGCGTCCTGAGCGGTGCGAGCCTGATCGCGCTGGGCATGTCGCACGCGGCCGTGCCCGCCCTCGCCTCCCTCGTGGTGGTGGGCGCCTCGCAGAGCATGTTCATGACGATCACCCTCGCCGAGGTGCAGGAGCGCAGCGACGACGCCTACCGGGGGCGCGTCTCAAGCATCTACCTGCTGCAGGCGGGCGGGTCGATGGCCGTGGCCAGCCCCATCTACGGCTTCCTTGGCGGTATCTTCGGCGCCGCGCACATCCTGGACGGGATGGGCACCGCCTTCGTCATCGTGTTCCTGGTCTATGTGGCGAGCTCGCTCCGCCTCCGCGGCATGTGCCACCTGGGCGCCCGGGGCCAGGCACTCGCCAGCGTCCAACTGGCCGGTGGCAGCTAGCAGCGCCCGCCAGTCCGCCCGGTAGGCGTCGAGGGCGTAGCTGCCCCGCACGATGTACGCCGGGTGGTGGAGCGCCCACGCGCCCCCCAGCACCGTATCCACCGGACGGTTGAGGCAGTCCCGCAACGGGCGACCCGTCACCGCGCGGCAGGCGGTGTCGCCCAGGGGCACCAGCCACCGCGGGCGCACCGCCGCCACCTCCGCACGCCAGTGGGGCTCGCAACACGCGCGCTCGCCGGCCGAGGGGGTGCGGTTGCGGCCGCGCGGATCCAGGGGATTGCACTTCACGACATTCGTCACGAAGAAGTCGCGCACGTTGAGCTCGGCGATCATGGCCCAGAACAGGTCGCCGGAGCGGTCGCCGCGGAAGGGGATCCCAGTGCGCGCCGCCCCGAGTCGTCCCGGGGCCTCCGCCAGGAAGAAGAGGGCTGCGCCGGCCACGCCGAATCCGGGCACGCGCAGGCGATCGGGCGGCATGCTGGGACAGCGCCGGCACGCCCGCACCGCGGCGGCCAGGCCGGCCAGCGGCTCGCTCACACCTGGCCCCCCACTTCCCACGACCCCTTCTGCGACACCTGTGCCTCGCCGCGACCCTTGAACCGCACGCGCCCCCTACCCGCCCAGCACCTCCGGGTTCACGCAGGCGGCCGGCCGGCGGCCCTGGAGCACCGCGACGAGGTTCTCGGCCGCCAGCACGGCCATCGCCGTGCGCGTGGCCACCGTCGCGCTGCCAATGTGCGGCAGCGTGACGACGTTCGGCAGGCGCAGCAGCGGATGATCGGGCGTCACGGGCTCCCGCTCGAAGACGTCGAGCCCCGCCGCCCAGATCCAGCCCTCGGCCAGGGCCCGCACCAGGGCGGGCTCGTCCACCAGCGGCCCTCTGGCGGTGTTCACCAGCACGGCCGTCGGCTTCATCCGCCGCAGCTCCGCCTCGCCGATCATGTGATGCGTCTCCGGGGTCAGGGGGGCGTGCAGGGACACGTAGTCCGCGGCCCCCAACAGCTCGTCCAGGCTGGCGCAGCGCCGGGCCCGGCACCCGGCCTCGAACGCCGGCTTGGGCGAGCGCGCGGTGTAGAGGACCTCCATGCCGAAGCCGCGGGCGCGGGCGCCGACGGCCTGGCCGATGCGCCCGGCGCCCACGATGCCGATGCTCTTGCCGTGGACGTCCTGGCCGGCCAGCAGCAGGGGGGACCAGGTCCGCCAGCGCCCATCGCGCAGGTAGCGCTCCGCCTCCGGTACACGGCGCGCCGTGGCCATCAGCAGCGCGAAGGCGAGGTCGGCGGTCGCCTCGGTCAGCACGCCGGGGGTGTTGCAGACGGGGATGCCGCGCCGGGTGCAGGCCGCGACGTCGACGTTGTCATACCCGACCGCCATGGTGCTCACCACGCGCAGCCGGGGCGCCGCCGCCAGCAGGTCCGCGTCGATGGCATCGGTGAGCAGGCAGTAAAGGCCGTCAGCCTCCGCAACGGCGGCGCGCAGGACATCCCGCGGCACGGGGGGCTCCTCCCGGTCCCAGGCGCGAACGTCCGCGGCGGCCTCCAGCAGGGCGCGGGCCGCGCCCGGGATGCTGCGGGTCACGAATACGGCGGCTGCCACGACCATTCGACCTCCGTTGACAAAACGGCTAAATTGGTCAATTCTGGAGGCACCATGCGGATCCTCGCCGCCGTGGGCCTACCGATCGGCCTGCTCGCGCGGCGGCGAGTGTTCGCCCGCCTCTTCGCCGCGCGCGGGCTCACCTCCCTCTCCATGGGCACCTACCGGCTGGCCCTGGCCTGGCTGATCCTCGTGCGCGATCACTCGGCGCTGGCCCTGGGCGGCATGGCCGTGGCCATGGCCCTGGCCTCGGTGCTGGCCCCGTGGCTTGGCGCCCTCGTCGACCGGCTCCCCAAGCGGGCCGTGCTGGTGGCGACGGACGCCGGCTGCGCCGCCGCCTGCCTGGCGCTGGCGGGCCTGGGCACGGCGCACCGCCTGCCCCTCGGGCCCGCGTACGCGCTGATCTTCGCCGTGTCGGCGCTGAGCACGCTGGACTGGACGGCCCTGAACGCGGCGATCCCCCAGGCGGTGGCCGACGGCGAACTGGCCGAGGCCAACGGCCTGTGGTCGGCGGGCATGAACGTCATCGGCCTCGCGGCGCCCGCGCTGGCCGGGGTGGCCCTCGCCGCGGCCGGCCCGGTGGCCACCCTGGCTGGCGCCGGCGCCGGATGCGCCCTCGGCGCCACCATCGTCGCCGGCGTGCGGGTGGCGCAAGCGGCGCGAGCCGGCCCGGCGGGGGGTATCTGGCGGTCCGTGCGCGAGGGCGTGCGCTACGTGCTGGGCGACGGCGTGCTCAGCCGCCTGACGCTGATCTCAGCCGGGCTCAACCTCGCGTACTCCGCCACGGCGCCGATGGTGATCCTGCTCCTGCAGCGGCGCATGGGGCTTTCGCCGGCCGCCATCGGCCTCGTCTTCGCCGCGGAGGCCGCCGGCGGGCTGATCGCCTCGGCCACCTTCGCCCGCTTCGGGCGGCGGATCGGGCGGGGCACCGGCATCATGGCGGCAGGCACCCTGCTGGCCCTCGGCCTTGCCGCCTGGGCCCTCGCCGGCATCCTGGCCGTCGCCGTCCTGGCGGCCGCGCTGATCGGCTTCTCCGTCGGAAGCGGCAACCTCCACATGCTGACGCTGCGGCAGGAAATTGTGCCGGCCCAACTGCTCGGGCGCACCCTGGGCACGACCGCCATGCTGGGCCGGCTGGTCATGGCCGTCGCCCCGGCCGCCGGTGCCGCCGTGGCCGCCGGACCCGGCCTGGCCGTCCTGTTCGCCGCGGCCGGCGGGGTGGCGCTGGCGGTCGCCGGCGGGCTCGGCCCGGGCCTGCGCGCGGCCGTTGCCCGGGTGAGCCGAGCGACCGCGACGCCCGCCGGCTGACGGCTGCCTGCCCACAGCGCGCGGGAGCGCATCCCCGCTTCCCCGGTCCCGCACGCGGCGGCGGCAGGACTAGGAAGGCGCCGCCTCGCGTATCGCTGCCACGGGAGGCCGTGGCCGGCCTTGGCTCCCCCCGGCATGCTCCAGCGAAAGCGGATCGTCCTCCTGCTCCTGGGCCTCGGCGTGGCCCTCGTGCTCCTTGCCGTCCGGCTGTTCTACCTGCAGGCCGTGCAGAGCGATGCGCTGCGCAGCCAGGCCGAGGACGTGCGCACCCGCGTCGTGCCCGTGCAGGCCAGGCGCGGCGACATCATCGACAGAAACGGCGAGGTGCTGGCGGACAGCGTCGACGTGTACTCGGTGTTCGCCAACCCGGCCGTGGTCCGCGACAAGCCGGAGACGGCGGCCCGCCTGTCGCCCATCCTCGGCGTGCCGGAGGACACCCTGCTCAAGCGCCTGCGGACGCGCACCCTCTTCATCTGGCTGCGCCGGCGCGTGTCGGATGCCGTCGCCGCCGCCGTCCGGGCCGCCGACCTGCCCGGGATCCAGCTCACGCGCGAATCGCGCCGCGTCTATCCGGAAGGGACGCTGGCGGCCCAGGTGCTCGGCTTCGCCGGCATCGACAACCAGGGCCTGGCCGGGGTCGAGTACTCGTACAACGCCCAGCTGCAGGGCGTGGCCGGCCAGATGATCTCCGAGTACGACGCCACCAACCACCCCATCCCCCGGGCGCAGCAGGAGTACGTCCCGCCCGTCGACGGGCTGACCCTGCAGCTCACCATCGACGCGCGCCTGCAGCTCGACGCCGAGCGCGAGCTGGCCAAGGCCGTCGCCGCCCACGGTGCCCTCGGCGGCACCGTGATCATGATGGACCCCAACACCGGCGGCATCCTGGCCCTGGCCAACCAGCCGACCTTCGACCCGGGCGACCCGACGGCGACACCCCAGAGCACCTGGCGCGACTTCGCCGTCTCGGACACCATGTCACCGGGCTCCGTGTTCAAGCCCGTCACCGCCGCCGCCGGCATTCAGAGCGGCGTCGTGGGACCGGGAAGCGGCTTTTACGATCCCGGCTTCTTGCGCGTGGGCGGCTGGACCATCCACAACGCGCTGGGCGAGGCCCTGGGTCCCACCACCTTCGCCGCCGGCTTCGCCCACTCGGCCAACGTGGTCTTCGCCCAGCTCGGGCTGCGCGTGGGCGTGGCCCGCTTCTACCGGTTCCTCAACGCCTTCGGCCTGCTCAGCCGCACGGGCATCGACCTGCCCGGCGAGGCCCGGGGCATCGTGCCGGCGGAGAGCCGCGTCAAGCCCATCGACCTGGCGGTCATGTCGTTCGGCCAGACGTTGACGGTGACGCCGATCGAGATGGCGACGGCGGTGGCGGCGATCGCCAACGGCGGCCGCCTCATGTGGCCGCACGTCGGCAAGGCCCTGATCGCGCCGGACGGCAAGGTCGTCGAGCAGATCACGCCCAGGGTGCTGGGCGAGCCGATCAGCGCCGCCACGGCGGCCACCATCCGCCGGCTGATGATGGGGGTCGTGCAGACCGGAACCGGCAAGCGGGCCCAGATCCCCGGCTACGACGTGGCGGGCAAGACCGGCACGACCAACAAGGTCGTGGGCGGCCGCGTCAGCCGCAGCAACTACATCGGCTCCTTCATGGGCCTGCTGCCGGCCGAGAAGCCGCGGATCCTGATCTACGTCATCATCAACGAGCCACAGGGCACGCCGTACGGCGGCTACGTCGCCGCCCCGGTGTTCCGAGCCCTGGCCCTGGACGCCATCCACATCCTCGACATCCCGCCCCAGCACCCCGACCAGGTGAAAAAGGGCGGCTCCGGCACGGAGCCAGCCCAGGTGCGCGTGCCCTCGCTGCTCAACCTGCCGGCGGGCGATGCCCGCACGCAGGCCCTTGCCGCTGGCCTGAACTTCGCCGTGCGCGGCGGTACCGACACCCGCGTGCGCGAGCAGGTCCCGCCGGCAGCCACCATGGTCGCCCCCGGCACCACCGTCGTGGTCTTCACGGCACCCCGCCTGGGCGAGCCAAGCACCGAGACGGCGCTGGTCACCGTGCCCGACCTCGGCGGGCTGAGCCTGAAGGACGCCGGCACGGTGCTGGCCCAGCTCGACCTCGTGCTGGAGGCCAACGGCACGGGCAAGGTCATCGAGCAGAGCCCGGCGCCCGGCACCTCCATACCGGCGGGCAGCGTTGTGCATGTGACCTGCGAATAGACGGCCGCGCGCCCACATCCCGGGAACCTGGACGCTGCAGCACGCGTCTATCGTTGTGCACGGCAGCCTTGTGCACGGCAGCCTTGTGCACGGCAGCCTTGTGCACGGCAGCGGCGCGGATACAATCGTGCTGGCGCGCAGGCGATCGGAGGCGTGGCGGCCAGCGCGTGATGGGAATTCGCCATATGCACCAGGAGCCTGCCGACTCCCATGGCCCCCGGCCAGGGTGCGTAGTCCACCCGGTCGTCGGGGATGCGGGCGGCCAGCTCCTGGGTGACCGCGCGATGGGCCAGAAAGTACCTCGCCAGCCTATCGCCACTCTCGGTCATTGCGCTCCCTCCCCAGCCGTGGCCACCGGTGGGCCAGCGTTGCCGCTGCGAGCTTACGTCGGCGGCCTGGAAGGGCGCTTCTTGCAAACTGCGGCAGGCGGCGGCGATCGAGGGCGGCGCGCAGGCGCCGCCCCCCAAATCACGCGCCCGGAATCGGCCGGCCCTCGTACTCCAGGATCTCCACCCAGCCCTCCCGCTGCAGCAGCGCGCGCATCTCGGCCGGGGTGCGGTGGGCGGCGGGGAACGGGTCCAGGTGGCTCAGGCGCAGGGCCAGGCGCGCGGCCAGGGCGGCATCCATCCGCAGGCCCTTCGGGTTGATCTTGTCCAGGGTGTCGGCCGCCGTGTGGCCCCAGCCGCGGCCCAGCTGGCCGGGGCGCACGTCGCGGGTGCCCATGGTGCCCGCCGGCACGCCGGCCACGGCGAACGGGTACATGTCCGAGTAGACGCCGATCTGGTCGCCCACGGCGACAGCCTCGCGCATGTCGCGGAACTGCGCCTTCATGGGCCCGACCAGCTCCGGCCAGCCCTGCAGCACGCAGCTCGTGTCGCCCACGCCGCCGGCGCCGTCCATGTTCATCATGAACACGTGGCGGTCCATCTCCGCGGCGTGCGACCGCACGTAGTTGAAGGCGCCGATCAGGCCCAGCTCCTCGAGGGCGAACGTGACGAAGCGCACCGTGCGTCCCACGTGCTCGCCGTGCTGCGCCAGCGCGCGGGCCGCCTCGACGATCACGCAGGCGCCGGCGCCGTCGTCGCGCGCGCCTTCGGAGATGTCGTGGCCGTCGAAGTGGGCCCCGAAGACCACGATCTCCTCGGGCCGGGTGCGGCCGCGGATCTCGCCGACCACGTTCCAGGACGGCATGCGGCGGATGGCGCCCTCGGTGTGGACATGCAGGCGCACGGGCTCGCCGGTGGACTCGGCCAGGCGGGTGAGGGCGGCGCCCGCCTCGAAGGAGATGCCGATGCCCGGGATCTCGGCGGCCTTGTCGAAGCGGAGGGACCCGGTCTCGGGCAGCAGCCCGCCCTCATGGCGCATCCAGATGAAGGCGGCGGCGCCGGCGGCCACGGCGCGGCCGAACTTCTCGCCGCGGTGCATGCCGCGGCTGAGAAAGCGCGGCGGGCGCGTGCTTACCATGGCCACGCTGCCGCGCAGGCGCTCGGCGCGGTCCGCGTAGTCCTGCGGGGCGCCGTCGCCCAGGAAGACCAGGTCGGCCGTGACGTCGCCGCTGGGGCAGTACGGCAGGGCGATGCAGGGGATGGTCATGGGCCGCGGGGCCACGACCTCCAGGGCCGCGGTCCCGCGCACCCAGCCCGTGTACTCGAACTCCTCGACGCTGACGGAATCCAGGCCGTACTCGCGCAGGCGGCCGGCCAGGAAGTCGCGGCCGCCGCGCTCGCCGTCGGTACCGCCGAAGCGGCTGCCGAAGCGGTCCACCATCTCCTTCAGGTTGTCCCAGGCGTGGTCGGCGGTCAGCACGTCCCCGACGATGGCGCGGTCGATGGCGGAAAGCTCCTCGGGCGCGAGCATGGGTGCGGTCCCTCCCGCGGGGTGGGTTCGGCCGGAGGGCGCCGGTTCCCTGTTGCGGCCGCACGC
>JAJYVM010000498.1 GCA_021792015.1 Bacillota bacterium
ACACCTCGGTCTGCAGTGCAAAGGGCCCTGACGGCGCGCTCATTGTCCCGGCACCGCCCTGCTGACAGTGGCGACGCGGCTGCCCTGAGGAGGCGCGTCGGGCGGTGTGGAAGGCCTTCGCCGTGCGCTCCCGGTCCGCGCGAGCGCCCGGAAGCGTCGGCGGCGCTCCCCTCCCTGTTGCGCGGGTACCGATGGCAGCCACGTCCGCGCGGCGTGCCGGTAGTCTGGCCCGCCGGCCGGAGCCTGTTCCGGGCCGGGATTGGTGCTGCCGTTCCGTTGCCCAGCTGGGCGCGCCGCCGCGGCCGGGGCGACCGACCCGAATGGTCGGAGGGGTTCGCCCCGCGTGCCCCGAAGCGGGCGGAGGTGGCCCGGAGGAGGTTGAAGAACACGCAAATGCACGTCGCGGGCGACGGCCCAGAGCCGACACCGGAGAGCGAGCGCATTCGAGCAGCAGCGTTCGCCGCCGTCCGCGCCTGGCGGGACGCGGAGGGGTTCGACGCCGCCCTGCTGTACGGATCTGCCGCCTGGGGCGATGCCAGCGAGGGCAGCGACGGCGACGTCATGCTGCTCTTTGACCGCGATGGTGTGTGGGAGGACGTCGTGCGCGTTCACGAGCCCGCTTCCGGCCTGCACTTCGACGTAGTCCGCGCGAGTTGGGCGGCCTTCGAGCGCGGGCTCGCCGGCGGCTGGTGGCTGCCGCGGCTCGCCGCCGGGGTGATCCTACTGGACTTCGGCCACCTCGCGCGTCTGGCGATGGAGGCCAGGCTGCAGTGGCGCGATCCGGCTGCCCGGGCCGCCCGCGCCGCGGCGGCAGTGGGCACGGGCCCACAGCCGGCCGACGACGGCACCGGCCCGGCCGCTGTCGACTCCTGTCGCCAGGCCACGCTTTCGGCGGCGCATTCCCTCCTTCTCGCCCGAGGAGTCCCGCCGTCGGGGCATCATCTCCTGACCCGTCTAAGGACCACAGCAGGGCAGTTGGCGGTCGACACGCTCGCGGAGGGCGTAGGGCTACCGAGCGCGCCAGAGGGCGCGCGGGCCCAGCACGACGCGGCCATGGCCTTGCTGCGGTGGGCGCGCGGCGTGGCAAGCGCCGCGGCAGTGGCGGAAGGCGGCTCAAGCGCGGTCGCAGGGCAGGCGCTCCGCTTCGGTCTGAGCCCGGACACGGTCGAGGAGGTGGAGGCGGGCGCGGCGGCCTGGCAGCGGCAGGGCGCCTGGGGCCAATGGGGTCTTGCCAGCCGGGACCTGGCGCGGATCGCGGTGCTCCGCAACGTGGCGCCCCTTCTCGGCGTCCCTGCGGCCCCCGACGCCCTGGCTGTCTGGCTGACCGAGCACGAGCCGCGCCTGCTCCCCGTGTGGTGGGAGGCTCTCGGATGCAAGACCTGGGGCGCGGCCCACATCGCCGCGGCGATGCGCGCGCGGGCGACCCTCACCGCACTGGCCGGCCTGACCGCGACGGACTAACCGGATCGCCGTCGCACCCAGGGGTCCGCCGGCCAGGTCCGGGAGGCGGCCCGGCCGGGATTGTACGCCCCGGATCGCGGAACACGCGCGCCTACCCCCGAACCGTCCCCCCCCTGCCCGCCGGCCATCCGTTGGCCACGGCTGCCTCGGGCGGCCGACACGGCCGAAACGCCTGTCGCCCACCGCTCAGCGGGCCAGGCACGTCGGGGATGGGGGGTTCCATAAGCCCGTGCCGATCCCCGCGATTCAGGGTGCGTGCCTCGGAAGCACGTGTGCGTCAAGGGCTTGCAAGGCCGCCGACCTGCCCACCCGACGGAGCGCCGCGCCATCCGGACGGGCACCGGCCGCCCGCAGAGGGCGCAGCGGCTCCGCGCCCGTCTGAGCAACGCCTGCTCGCAACCAGGCGACCAGTCCCCGCAGTGTGACCCGTGCCAGGCCGTAGACGGCGGGGTACTCGTGGATGCCCTTTGCCTGCCGCCGCACCGCCTCCGGGAACGGCACCTCCGGGTCGACGAGGTTCGCCTCGCTCCACTGCTCCAGCCGCAGCACGATGCCCTCCCAGGCACGCGGCTCCACCCACTGCCACAGCGCCGCGTCCCCGGTGCGGAGGGCCTTGGCGAAGTCCGCGTCCTGCCGCAGTTCGGCGGCCTGGCTGCTGACGCGCTCGAAGTCTGCCGCGGCGCGCCGGACCTCGGCCGTGACGGCATCGGCGACCTCGCGGACCTGGGCGATCCCGGCCTCCCGGACTACCGCGATGGCGGCCTACTCTCTGGTCTGGTGCGCTGCGGGCGTTGCGGGGCGCGGCTGGCGGGCGCCTAGAGCAACGGGGATCGCTACTATCACTGCACGCACCGTGCGACGCGCTATGGGGATGGGCCGATCGCGCCCGAGGCGCGCTGCGATGCGCCCTGGATGCAGGCGGACTGGGTGGAGGAGGCGGGTGGCTGACCTGTTCCGGGACCCCGAGCGGCTGCGGTCCGAGTTGGGGCAGCGGCAGCAGGAGGGGTCCCCGACTCGGACCGCAGCCGAGCAGGAACTCTCCGGACTCCGCACCCGACTGGCGGCGATCCCGCGTGAGCAGGACCGGCTCCTCGGCGCCTTCGCAAAGGGGCACGTCCCGGAGGATGCGCTTGGGCGCCAGATGGACGGCCTGCAGAAGGAGCGGCTCGCGGCGCAGACGCGGGCGGCCGACCTGGAGCGGGAGTTGGCCGCGCTCGCCGTCTCGGCGAAGCAGGAGGCCGACGCCGTCGAGTACGCGACCAGCGTTGCCGCCGGCTTGGACGCGCTTGACGACGACGGCCGCAAGCGGTTCCTCCAGGACATGGTCCGCGAGGTGCGTGTGGACGGACGGCGTGTTACAATCAGG
>JAJYVM010000499.1 GCA_021792015.1 Bacillota bacterium
TGTCCAGGCTGTTCCGGCCCTGGCTGCCGAGGGTGCTGCTCACGCAGATCAGGTGGATGCGGGGGAGCGCCATGCGATGTCTTCTCTCCTCAAATAGACGACATGCGCGACATGCGCGGCCGGGTGTGGCGCGAGCGGGGCCGGGCGCCTTGTCGGGGCCGGGCGGCGGGCCGGGGCCGGGCGCCGGGCCGGATCGGTACCGGACGCTGTCCCCGGTGCGGGCGCGGTCTGGCCCGTGCCGGGCCCGCGTACACCAAGACGTGTTCACCATCCTGGACACCGTTTCCCGCTGGGCCATCCCCCTGATGATCGCCCTGGTGCCGGCCTGGGCGCTGCTCAAGCGAGTCGACGTCTACACCGAGTTCCTGGACGGGGCGCGCGAGGCCGTCGAGCTCGGCGTGCGCATCCTGCCGTACGTCGTATCCATCTTCGTCGCGCTGGGCATCTTCCGCGCCTCCGGGGCCATGGATCTGGTAGCGGCCGCATTGCGGCCGCTTCTCGACCGATTCGGGGTACCGCATGAGGTGCTGCCGCTGATGCTGATCCGGCCGCTCTCGGGCTCGGGCGCCCTCGGCATCACGGCCGAGCTGCTGCGGCGCTGGGGCCCGGACTCCTACATCGGCCGGTTGGCCTCCACCATGCAGGGCTCGACCGACACCACCTTCTACGTGCTCTCCGTCTACTTCGGCGCCGTCGGCGTCAAGAAGATTCGCCATGCCCTCTGGCTGGGGCTGCTGGCGGACCTGGCGGGGTTTGTGGCCTCGGTCATCGTCGTGCAGGCGGTGTTCGGGCGCCGCTGATCTCTCGTGGCCCCCGTGCGCGCGGTGCGGTGCGGGCCGAGCGCCAGCCGCTTGCCCGTTCCGGCCCCTGGCCGCGGGCGCTGCGAGGCCCACCCGCCTCGGTGCCCGCCCGCCCCCTCAGCCCCTCGGCGCCTCAGCGCACGACCCCCACGGCGTAGGCCCCGCGCTGCTCGATGGCGATCGTGGTGCCATATGGCGCCGAAAGCTCGGCCAGGCGCCCGAGGATGGCGCGGCCGTGCTCGGCGGTTGCCAGGCGCGGGCTGCCGCGATCCGGGCGCCGCCGCTCGCGGCCGAGGTCGACCGGGTGCAGGGTGAGCTCGCTGAGCCGCCCGTCCTCGAAGCGGCAGCGCGGCACGACCGACTCCCAGTAGACGGGGTCGGCCTGAAAGCTGATGGGCTCGCCGGTCGGCTTCATGGAGCGCGCGTCGTGGACGTCCTGAGGCGTGGCCGTCGCCGGCAGGCCCAGCTTCTCGTACATCTCGCCACCGATGTTGGTCGAGGTCTGCGACATGTACATGAAGTTGCCGAGCGAGAAGAAGATCGGCTTGCCCCTGTAGATCTCGACGGCCCGCAGCTGGTGGCTGCCGTGGCCGAGGACCGCGTCGGCGCCGGCGTCGACGAAGGCGCGCGCCGCCTCGACGATGAAGTCGGCCGGCACGTTCGAGTTGCTGGTCGGGCCCGCGCCCTCGTGCGCGTGCAGGCTGACCAGCACGTAGTCCGACCCGCGGCGGGCATCGCCGATCCAGCGCACGATCTCGTCGAGGTCGCGCCGGTCGCAGCGCGTGCGGATGGCGGACGCCTCCCCGGGGACGAAGGTCATCTCCCCGATGCGCACTGCGTCTTTGGCCTCCTCCTCCTTGCTGCCGTAACGGTTGCGCCGCCGGTTCCAGTCCGCCGTGCCCAGGGCCTCGTCGATGTCGCGCATGGCCGCCATGCGCTGCGGGTCGAGCACGTACTCGCGGGTGAAGCGCAGCGGGCTGATGCCGGGCCGGCCGCCGACATCGCTCCGGGGGTCGGCCCCGTGGGCGCCCACGCCGAAGGTCGAGGCCGCCGCCAGCAGGGCCACGCGGCCGCCCTTGGTCTCGAGGTAGCCGGGCTGGCGGGCCTCGCCGAGCGTCATGCCGCCGCCGGCGAAGACCATGGCGCGCGCACGCAGCTCCTCCATGGTGTCGATCAGGCCCTGCACGGTGAAGTCGGTCGCGTGGTTGGTGGCCACGTTGAACAGGTTGAAGCCCATCCAGCGGAGCTCGTCGAGGATGAAGGGCTCGCAGCGCAGCCACATGCCGCCGGACTCCGACCCCGGGACGAACGGCCGGCGCGGCGTCGTCAGCTCCAGGTTGGCGAACGCGGCCTGCCCCTGACGCAGCAACGCCACGAGGTCCGTGAATGCGGTGTCCTCCTGATGCGACAGGCGCCGCGTGATGATGGAATCCCCGGTCGCGACCATGGTGAGCGTGGCCATTGCCAAAGCAGCCTCCTCGCGCCCTCCGTGGCGGCTTGGGCCATCCGCGGCGCGGCATCGGCGGACCCCGCGCTCCATGATGGCCTCTTGAGGGTTCGCGCCCGGCCGGTCGCATCCTCGTGCCACGGCGCAGGGTCTGGCAGCCAGCAGGCGAAGATGAACGGCATGCATCGATACGCGCCCCTGGATGCCCGCGATGGCCGCGATGGCCCGGATGGTCAGGGCGCATGGCTGGTCGCATACCGCGGCGAGGCGGTCGCCCTCGTCGATCGGGCGCCGGAGTCCGCCTTCCTGAGCCGCGCAGCGGCCGCCTTCGGCGAGCTCCCGCGGCGCGCGCCCGCCCCGCCCCCCGCCATCGCACGCCGGCTTGTGCGTGCCCTGGCGGAGGGGGCCGACGACGACGGCCCGATCGACCTCGAGTGGCTGACCCCGTTTCAACGCCGCGTCCTGGCGGTCGTGCGCGCGATCCCGCCGGGCGCCGTGCGCTCGTACGGCTGGGTGGCGCAGGCGGCCGGGTATCCGCGGGCGGCGCGCGCGGTCGGCGGCACCCTGGCCGGCAATCCG
>JAJYVM010000500.1 GCA_021792015.1 Bacillota bacterium
CAGCAGCTCGCCGCTCCCCACACCGTCTACGCCGCCACCCCACCGACCGCTCCGGCGCCCGCCCCCCCCCCCCCCCCCCACCCCGCCCCCGCCCCGGCGCCCGCCGCCGCCGCCGCCCTCGGCCGCGCCGCCGCCGCCCCGTACTGTGCGGGCGTGGTCCTGGGGGCGCCGGCTCCCGGACGGGCCCTCATGTGCGTGGTGGCGATCCGGGACCCCGAGCATCCGGCGGCCGGCGTCCCCTCCGGCTACCTGGTCCTGGCCGCGCCACTGGCCGGTGTCGATGCCACGCTCGCCCACCTGCGCCTGGTCCTGGCCCTCGGCATGGCCGCCCTCGTCGTGCTGGCGCTGACCCTGAGCCCGGCGGTCGCGCGGCTGGGCCTGCGCCCCCTGACCGCGATGGCCGCGGCGGCCGAGCGGATGGGCACGGGCGACCTCGGACGCCGGCTGCCGGAGCCGCAGGCGGACGGCGAGGTCAGAAACCTGGCCGTGAGCTTCAACGGTCTGCTCGACCGCATCGAGGCCGCGTTCGCGGCTCAAGGGCGCAGCGAGGCGCAGGCGCGCCAGTTCGCGGCCGACGCCTCCCACGAGCTGCGCTCGCCGCTGACGGTCCTGGCGGGCTCGGCCGACGTGCTGCTGCTGGGCATGGCGCGCGACCCCGCCGGCGCCGAGCGCATCGTGCGCCGTATGCAGCGCGAGATCCAGCGGCTCAAGCGCCTCGTGCAGGATCTGCTGCTGCTGGCGCGGCTGGACGCCGCCGGCGACTCGGGCCTGCACATGGAGCCCGTGTGGGTGAAGGACGTCGTCCAGCGGGCCATCCGGCAGATGCGGCCGGTGGCCGGCGCCCGCACGCTCGCGGCCACGGCGGGCCCGGATGTGGCCGACGCCTGGGTGCGCGGGGACGACGACCAGCTCTACCGGCTGCTGATCAACCTGCTGGACAACGCGATCCGCCACACGGCGGAGGATGGCCGCATCGAGGTGGCGCTCCAGGTGCGGGAGGGCCACGTCGCCGTGTCCGTGGCCGACGACGGCGGCGGCATCCCGCCCGAGCACCTGCCCCACATCTTCGACCGCTTCTACCGCGCCGACCCCTCCCGCACCCGCGAGACAGGCAACGCGGGCCTCGGCCTCGCGATCGCCAAGCGCAGCGCGGAGGCCCACGGGGGCGATCTCACCGTCGAGAGCGCCGTCGGGCAGGGCGCCCGCTTCACCCTGAGCCTGCCGCTGCTGGAGGTGCCGGGGGCCGCGCCGCCGGACCCCGCTCCGGGAAGCTGAGCACTCGGCCAGCCCCCTGCCGTCCACCACGATTACCGGGGGCCACGTGGAGAGGGGGCGCGCATGCGCCCCCTTCACTACGGCCGGCTCAGGCGCCAGACCAGCGACGGCGGGGGGATCGACGAAGGGGCCTTCAGCGGCATGCTCTGCCGCTGCTGGCCCAGCGTGACGGTCAGCGTGGCCACCTGGGCGCCGGCGGCGACCGAGCGTGCCGCGCCACCGGTCGGGGCCACCTGCGTGGTTCCCTTGAAGCCCTGCCAACCCACGAACGACGGCGCGGTGGGCACGGTGACGTCGACCGGCGGCGCCCACGGCACCACGAGCTGCGCGGCGACCTGGCCCTTTTTCAGCGGCTGGGCGGTGGTCAGGATGCGGCGGGCTGCGTTCACCAGGTTCTCGCCCGCTGTCAGGGCCGCGTTCAGCTCCTGCAGGCCGCCCTGCCCGAGGACGGCGCCCAGCACGAGCACGGTGCGTGTGCCGACCGTCGCGTTGGCGGCCACCACGAAGCAGCCGCCGGCGGCCGAGGTGCTGCCGGTCTTGATGCCGATGATGCCGGAGCGGCCGAGGAATCCGTTGACGTTGTAGACGACGCCGGCCACCGGCAGCGACGCCTGGGGCAGGGCCACGATCGAGGCGAAGGTGTGGATGGCCATCGCGGCCTGGGCCAGCTTCAGCTCGTCGATCGCGGTGCTGACCGTGGCGGACGAGAGCCCGCTGGCGTCCGCGTAGTGCGTGTTGGTCATGCCAAGGGCCTTGGCCGTGGTGTTCATCTTGGCGACGAAGGCCGACAGACTCCCGGCGTCCCACTGCGCCAGCATGGTGGCGATGTTGTTGCCCGAGGGCAGCAGCAGCCCCTCCAGCATCTGGCGCTCCGTGAGGCGCTCGCCGGCCACAACCGGCAGCACCGACTGGTTGCCGGCCGCATCGGTCCGGTAAAGCGCGGCGTCGGCGGGCGTGACCGTGATCGTGGGCCCGTTCTGGCCGGAACCCAGGGGGTGGTCGTGCAGGATGAGGTAGGCCACCATCATCTTCGCCAGGCTGGCGATCGGCTGCGGGGACTTGGACCCCGAGCTGCCGACGACACCCACCCCGGAGATGGCGAGCGCGCTCTGGCCGCGCGACGGCCACGGCAGGTTCAGCGGCGGCCCCTGGACGGTGAAATTCGCCGGCGTCCGCGGCCGCAACTCGACCGCCGGCACCGGGCGCACAAGCTGGATCACGAGCAGGGCGATGATCACAACCGGAGCGATCAGCCACCAGAGCCCGCGCAACGTCTCGACCTCCTCCGCCGCGTCCCGCACCGGTAGCATTTTCGCGCCCCGGAAGCCAATCGCACAGTGGTGAATGCGGTCCCCACTCCGCAAAGCGTCTCCCGATGGGCGTTGGCGCACCCAGCCGAGGGCCGGAGCGCCGTATTGCGACAGGTTTCGGGGGCCGCCGCGGCGGCAGGTGTCGCGGCGGTCAGGACAACGTTCGCGGGCGGCCCGGCCGCTCTTGGGTGCCGGCCGGGCGGGCGTTGCCCAGTTCGACGGCCGCACGGGCCGCACCC